>NZ_APIY01000435.1:0-1979 GCF_000426905.1 Dolichospermum circinale AWQC131C | reverse complement strand
AATCATTACTTGAGTCATCATAGAATTATTTTAATAATTTTGATAACTTTTATATTATAACATGATCAACAATAAAAATATCGATAATTTAAAATATTTTTGTCTGAATTAGGATATCCAGGATTTTAGGATTTACAGGATGTTATAATATTTATAAACTTTCACCAAAATATACAGTTATGGCGATCGCTATTTCCCTAACTCCAGAACTAGAAGCAAGACTACTTGAAAAAGCAACCCAACAAGGAAAAGATATCAGTTTAGTTGCGGCTGAATTATTAAAAAATATCCTAGACTGGGAATTAGAAGACTCACAAGCAGCTATTCACGGTATTCAGCAAGGATTAGATGATTTTGAAGCAGGAAGATTTCGGTCTTTTGATGATTTTGCCAAAAAATCAACATTTTGACTTGAAATATTAACTATAAACATTAACAAAAATACAAGGTTGTGGCAATCCTTATGAGTCAAATAACATTACCAGAAGTTCTTACAATTGATGAAGTTGCCGAATATTTGCGTTTACCTCAAGAAGCGGTAATTCGTCAAACATTACTGGGGAATATTCCTGGACAAAAAATAGAGAATAACTGGAGATTTTTAAAAGTTGCAATTGATGAATGGTTAAGTTCTCCATCTCACCGATATATTCTCATTCAACAAGCTGGCACTTTTGCTGATGATGATTCATTAGCTGATTTAAGAGCATCTATTTATGAAGCAAGAGGAAGAGCAGAAGTTGATGAGGATGAAGAGATTTAATGTACTTACTTGATACTGATACTCTAACGCATCTACACGCGGGAAACAGTAATGTAGTTAAGCAATTAAATACTGTAGAGGATGATTTAATTGCAATTACTATCATTACTAAAATTGAGGTTTTGCGGGGAAGAATTGATTATGTTCTCAAAGCTGATACAGGAGAAAAATTAATAAAAGCACAGGAGTTATTATTTCGTACAGAAGAACTTTTAAATCAACTACCAATTATTCCTATTAATCAGTTAGCAGCAGACGAGTTTAACAGGTTACGTGCTATTTCTAAACTGCGTAAAATAGGACAAGCTGATTTATTGATTGCTAGTATTACCTTAGTAAATCGTGCTATCTTAGTAACAAGAAACCTGCGTCATTTTCAACAAATACCTGGGATAAAAGTTGTTAATTGGGTTGATTGAGATTCAGTTAAATTTGAGATTTTTGAGCATTTTTGTGTCATAATCAGGATAACCAGGATTAGAGGATGTACAGGATGTAATTTTTTTAGGCTCTACCGTTCCCTTTATGTAACACAACATTTATTGTAGGTTGGGTTGAGGCACGAAACCCAACACCTCTTACTATCCTCCCGCGAATGTTGGGTTTCACTTCGTTCAACCCAACCTACAAAAATTAAATTAATATTCTCTTCCATAAGGAGAGCGGTAGAACCTTTTTTTATTGTTTAAGAAAAATGGCAATTTTTGGATGATAGATAATATCCTGTGATTGTAATTATCATCTTTCAATATTCACAGACAATTCATCAATAACAATCCTGTAAATCCTAAAATCCTGGATATCCTGATTCTGACAATGACAATTTCAGCATCCCACCAACAACCTACAAATCACAATCCTGTAAATCCTAAAATCCTGGATATCCTGATTCAGACAAAAAATATGAATCAGATATTTTCATTATGTTGGGTTGCTTTCCTTAATCTAAGCTAGAAAATGAGAGATAACCCACTATTTAAGCCTATAATTCCAAGTTTTAATAGCTAAATCAATATACCATCCTAAATTTTGAGGAGTTTGTCTTTTATATGATTCCCAGGAATCAAGAATATCCTTATCAAAAGGTGGTTTTAAACCTTTCACTAGATATATTAGCAAAGGAAAATTATTAATGCATTCAGCTTGAGCTAAATATATAGTAGTTTAACTTAAGAATGAGACAAAAAGAGTATAAGATTGAAGAGAGAAGGTATGG
>NZ_KE384658.1:1625-2077 GCF_000426905.1 Dolichospermum circinale AWQC131C | reverse complement strand
TCTTTTGTTAGCAGTTTAATGAACTGCTAACCAGTCTATCAGGTCTTGTATTTGGGAAAAATCTAATAAACTTTCTCCCAATATCTCTAACTCAGTAGTGGGTAACTTCTTGATTTTCTCCCTCATAGAAAATTCTATTTCCCCAAACCTCCTAGTGAGTTGACGCAAAACAAGGACCGACTCCCCTTGTTGTAGTCCTTGTTGTAATCCTTGCTGTAATCCTTGCTGTAATCCTTGCTTTTCCCCCTGTTGCAATCCTTCTTTAAGGATTTCTTCATACCACGGTGATTCTCTTAACACTGTCATATCCCACCTCATAATTTGTTGAATTAAGGGAATCTCTAAAACAAAACTAGCAAAGAATGATAATAATGGTTCTAGGTCTTTTAGTTGTTCATCTTTCCGCAGTTCTGTGACTGCAAGACGGAGGTTATTTTCACTGTTTCCACCCC
>NZ_KE384658.1:1364-1611 GCF_000426905.1 Dolichospermum circinale AWQC131C | reverse complement strand
AGATATTTTTTGCTCAAACACTAGGTTAACATCTACTTCCCACAGGTTGATGACTTGATAATCCTGATGGGCTGTTATGCCTAATATTTCTGATTCGTAGCGATTGGGGATTATTTGTTTAGTGCTTTGGGGGAGGATATTAATGAGAACTGGGTATACTTTTAAGTTATAACGCTCTTCTGCTAGGGCAGTGTAGGCCCGTAATCGTTGGGGCATTCTCTGATGGTAACGCAGTTGTAGTTCGTTA
>NZ_KE384658.1:0-1183 GCF_000426905.1 Dolichospermum circinale AWQC131C | reverse complement strand
AGACTGATTAATCTTTTACTGCCTATATCTGCTTTTTTTGCCACTGGTTTTATGCGGGTATTTATGCGGGTATTCGAGATTTCATAAATTAGCGATCGCTTTTAATATCAATAATAAAGTATATCTCATGCGATTATAAGTTGGCTTTAGGGGATAGATTAAAGGCGAAAATTTAGTGGTCTTCTAACCAGGTTTTTAACTCAGAAATATCCTTAAAATCAAGTAATTGATCAACTAACATTTCAATTACACTTAGTTTCAAACCCCGAATTCGAGTTTCAATGGCAGAATCTAAAGAACCAAATTGCCGTTTTAGAAGACGCAGAACTATACTCACTCCCTCTTCTTGTTTTCCTTCTTGTTTTCCTTCTTGCTTTCCTTGTTGTTTTCCTTCCTGTTGTCCTTCAGCAAAGACATCCTGATAAAAACGGGTTTGTTTGAGGTCTACGTCTGTTATTCCTATCATCTGCTGTATTTCCTCTCTACTTAAAATAGGCAGTTTATAAACCATGATAGTCTCTAGCAAATCAATCAGTTGTAATTGCAATGGTCTTTGAGTTATTTCTTTATAGGTTTCTTTGGCAATTTCTTGTGCTAAAACTGCACTTTTATCCGCAGGAGTAACAATCAGTTTTAACAACTTCAGACTAATGGGGGCATTTGCTGGAGGTTCTAATTCATTTAAGTATATACGGTGGACTCTGGAACTTGCCAATAAAAAGTCATAGTGGCAGGTTTTTCCCGTGTCTGTCTGACGATTGGGATAAATAACTACTCCTTGCCAGGGGTTGAGGGGGTCAAATTGACGCAGGTAAAGGAATATTTCGCTAAAAAAGCGGTGATAAAATAGTTTATCTGTTTGAAATTGGACTTCTACAAAAAATAGAGGGTAATTGTGGTCGTTTTCCGGTGGTGAAAATACTCCGTCCAGACGAAAGGCTGTTTGTTTTATTTCTACTGACTTGAATTTGTAATTACTGTTAACGGGGGTAAATTTGAGCAGATCAAACAGTAGTGGCGGAAATGTTTGGAATAATCGGTAAAATAGACTATCTGTTTTCAAGTTTTTATAATTTTATTATTTAAGTATTAAGATTTGAGTTGATTTTAGAGTTCAATTACATTATATACTCAGTAGCCATGCTTACTCCAAGGGCAGCGATCGCCTGACCTGTTGGTACAG
>NZ_APIY01000431.1:0-2383 GCF_000426905.1 Dolichospermum circinale AWQC131C | reverse complement strand
ATTAGTTAGAGGATTTTCTATTGTTTGACAACCGATAACTGATAAACAGGTAGAGTACACAACCAAATTTTTCAACATATTAAATCATCTCAGGTTTGCTAAACAAGAATTAATTTTCATCATGGTGCGGATTTATCATTAATTAACCATGTACTATCATTTTGACTCCAAATTAAATAAATACGATTGCGAGAATCTTGAACAGTTTTCCCATTATTCATATAATACCATAATTCTACATCTAAAGTAACATTATCACCATTATCATTGACAATTTTAACATCACCAATTTTTATTTCTTTCACACTATCCCACCATTGTTGATATTCTGCATAAGTACCAGAATATTTATTTTTAAACTGATTTGATAGTTGATTCCTCGTTTGACTATATTCACGGTTGTTTAAAGATAAATAATGATTTCTAATAAAATCAGCCGCATCTTTTCTGGGTGAATTTTCTATATTAGTTTGACTGGTTTCTAAAGGTGTTTGACTCGTTTCTAAAGGTGTTGGTTCTACTGATGATAATGATTTATCTGCATCGTTTTCTAATTCCAATCCTAAATCAAAGGTAGTAGAACCATTCATAGCAGCAACTTGAACAGTATACTTACCATCCAGAGGTAAAATAGAATTAGTAATTAATTGATTATTTGGTGTATAAACCCAAATACAAACATCTTGATTAGTTTGATAAACCAGTTTTTCACCTGATTTAGCTGTAAAAGTATAACCAAGGGATTTATTATTAGTCACCATACCAGTTTCCTTAATAGCCTGAGAACCTAGAGAAATAGCTTTAACATTGTTGGTTTCTAAAACTGCTGTTGGTTGAGTAGGACATTGGGAAGTAATGACTTGATTTGCTGGCTGATTTTGAGAACAAGCAGTGAGAAAATAAAGACTCAAAGAAAATAAACATATTCGCCCATATTTTGCAAATACACCCATATTATTAATCCCTTTGTGCTTCTGCTTTGAGATATTTTCCCCAATAGTGAAAAGGGACTACCCCACCAATTATAACTATTAATAACACCGATATGACCATAATCAGACGCACTCCCAAAGGCAGCGATCGCCCAAAGACAGGCATAATATATTCTATGATTTGCGACTCCTTAGCTTTACCTTTTTGAGAACTGACTTTCACCTGCACCTGATGTTTAGAACCCCGTTCTGCGTCCGGTTGAGTAAAGGTAATTTCATACTCTCCTAACAACGCATTCAGAAATAATTGCAAGTTCTCGGCTATCCTTTCCGCATTACCAGAAAACTCCGCAATTCCCCCTGTTAATTTAGCAATTTCCCCTAGTCTTTTTTGGTCTACAAATTCTGCCTCTGGTACTTTACCCTTCTTCAAATCAGCACGAGTAGCAGGTCTGCCTAATTTATATTTTACACCTAATTGTTCTGGTGTCAACCCATAACCTAAAGTATGTACTGTAATATTCTCATGTTTTTTCAGCAACTTAGTTAAAGCTGCAAAATCAGCCCCCTCATTAGGTACATTGTGATATCCGTCAGACAGGAGAATTATTGATAATCTAGGTTGTGGTTGGGAAGAATTTTCTGGTAAAGAAAAACGGGAGTCCTCAGAATTACCTAAAAACTTCACCGCTTTGGTTAAAGGTTCATATAAATCTGTAGACGCACAGGGAGTCAAACTTTTGAGATAATCCAGATTATTTTGCAGTTTAAAATCATTGGCCGCCAAAAATTTATCCAGGGTTTCTTTATTTACAGGTGATTCGGGACAATTACTACCAGTTTTACCAAAAGGAACAATAGAAATTTGAGTATTTCCACCCCGTTCAGCAGAAATTTTAGTAAATTCACGAATTGCATTAATCGCACCCGCTATTTTTTTAGTGCCACCACTATCTACTTGATTCATACTGCCACTAAAATCTAGTAGAACTACAATCCAAGCGGGAGGAGGTACAGTCTCTTCTGGGCTTTTCCAATCTTTAGGTTTAACCTGGACCTCCTTTTTATCAACCGTCAATTTAAAATTACTATCTTCCAAACCCATGACAGGCCTATCATCTCCACCTTTAACCTTAATTCTAATTGTTACCCTGTCATCTTTGAATGTGGGACTACCAATGATTTCTGCCTTTTTTACCTGGGCTAAACTAGGACAAACCATAGTCAGAAGCAACAACAAGGATAGACTAAGCCTGGGGGTCCAAAAAGCGGTTGTAGTAGACAAAGCGATAATATTTTTCCTCATTAATCTCATCTCCCTCAATGGTGTAAAAGGTCAATACATAATTATGCTTCAAAGGGATCATCTTTCGTGATTTTGTACGGACACTATAGTCATTTAACTTAAGAATGAGACATTAAGATACACAATAATCACGGATGATTTCATC
>NZ_APIY01000430.1:0-2757 GCF_000426905.1 Dolichospermum circinale AWQC131C | reverse complement strand
TGGGTAAATCATACATGGTGGGCAGGTTTTTTTGCGGAGGTGCTTCACTTTGATACATGATGACTATCTCCTGTGTTTCATTACCTGGAATGTTCTATAAATTATAACTTTGAATGATCTTTTCGTAAACGGAGATCATCTTTGATGCTACTTTACATTTTTTTACAGACTTTGGTTTTATTGTGTTCACATACTGACAATTTAATTTATGATAATATAGTTTTTTGTACCATTACCCACGACAAAAGTGAGAATCTTGAGGTGATAAAATATGATTCCTGCCCCCGATTTTTACATCACACCAGAAGAATATTTAGCACTGGAAGAAAACAGCACAGTTAAACATGAATATATTGATGGATATATTTATGCAATGGCTGGCGCATTTGATTCTCATGTTACTTTAGCTTTAAATATAGCCTCTTTACTTCGTAATCATCTTCGAGGTTATGGTTGTCGGGTATATATTGCTGATATGAAAGCCAGAATAGAATCCTTAAATAGATTTTACTATCCTGATGTGATGGTAACTTGTGATTCAAGAGATCAAGAAACTCCAGGTTATAAAAGATTTCCTTGTTTAATAATTGAGGTTTTATCTAATTCTACTGAAGGATTTGATAGAGGTGATAAATTTGCTGATTATCAAATGTTGGAAACTTTGCAAGAATACGTTTTAATTAATACGAAAAAACCTAGAGTTGAATGTTTTAGACGCAATGAAGAGGGACTTTGGATTTTACAATCTTATATAGGAGAACAAACATCATTTCAATTACCAACTATCAATTTTATTGGTAAAATGACGGAACTTTATGAAGATGTAAATTTTCTTCCCCTTTCACAACAACGTGAATCATAAGAATAATCAAAGTTTACAAATAAATCAGGAATGGTGATCACAAAAATGTTTAGATTTATTAGATGCTTATAGATTTTAAAAACGCCTAAGTAGTTTAATACAATTAAACCAAAAGGCGACTATTCAAATTTTACCGCAATAATCGCCAAGCCGTCCTAAATAGGTGAACGGAAAAAACCGACATAAGTAACGAAAAGTTTTGACATCGGTTTGCAGTATAATTAGGGTGTTTTTTCCATAATATTCTTGTTTGCCGAATGCGATCGCCAGGCAGAAATGCTTTTTTCGGTTAGTTTTCTTTAAATTTCATCTAAATTCACCCCCAAAGCCCGCAGTTTTTCTGCTAGTTTGTCTGCTCGTTGTTTTTCCTGTTCTGCTCGTTGTTTTTCCTGTTCTGCTCGTTGTTTTTCCTGTTCTGCTCTAGCTTTTTCCTGTTCTGCTCTAGCTTTTTCCTGTTCTGCTCTAGCTTTTTCCTGTTCAAGGCTTCTACGTAGTTCTAACGGAGATAAGAATAGATTGCCTTGATGATCATAAATATTTAGAGTTGATGCTGTTAGTTCAAACCGAATACCCAAACGAGGACTGTGCCAATGATCGATGTTTTCAATGGATATGAGTTCTTCGTCGGCTCTGGTAAAACCCATCAACTCATTAGAGTCTGGGTTATATATGTAGTATTCTTTCACATCATAGCGGTTATAGAATAACAATTTACGGCTCATTTCTTTGAGGGTATTGCCTGGAGACAAAATCTCAAACACTACTTGAGGGGCAATATTATCTTCCTGCCATTGCCGGTATGACCCCCGATCGCCTTTGGGTCGGCCAAAGACCACAAGGACATCGGGAGCGACACGAATATCGGGACGACCTTCAACGGGATACCACAGCAGATCTCCTGCCACAAAAACGGTATCGTCATTGGCAAAAAGGGAGTCGAGATTTTCTTTAATCAGAACAATCCAGCGAAATTGCTTGGTGTTATCTGCCATGGGCTGACCATCACTGTCGGGATAGATTATGGTTTTGTCTAGAGCTACAGTCATTGTTTTTGCCTCCCTCTACTTAATAGTTAAGTTATTAATATTCAATTCCTTCCATATACTAGGTAATTGGTAATAAAAACTCTGGTTTCATGCTGTTCATCCTTTAATTCTGGACATCCTGATAGCGAAGCGAGGCGTTAGCCATTTCTGACAATTTACCTAACTAGCAACTTACATTAATATAAACTGCCGGGCGCGATAGCGAAGCGCGACCTAGAATCGCTCTATCGCTCCAAATCCTTTTTTCAATAGTCGAGAAACTAGAGCGATCGCTTTTTAAGCTATACTGCATTTAATAAAGCAAAACCAAGCTGTTAGTCAGGAATAATTTTCCTGGCTTCCTTGTTTAAATTACTTCAAATTTCATCTAAATTTATCCCCAAAGCCCGCAACTTTTCAGCTAGTTTGTCTGCTCGTTGTTTTTCCTGTTCTGCTCGTTGTTTTTCCTGTTCTACTCTTTCAGCAAGAGTGGGAATCCAATCATCATTTTCATTATACCAACGTAGCCACAAACCTTCCGTATCTTGATATTTGCCTGACCACACTCCTACTCCTAATTTTAATTCAGGAAACCAGAATTTTGGTTCTGCAAGTTCTACGGCTTGATATTTTGTGCCAACTAATTGGAACACCCGTAATTTACTTTCATACCTATCAAAAATAACATAATAGGGCGATGCCTACGGCGAGCGAAGCTATCGCAAATACTGTTCATAAGCCTGCCATTTTGTCGGTGGTTTATTCGCGCTTCTTGATGTTTGTCCTAAATCTTCTGCTTCTGTACCGGGTGATAATAATTCTACTATTAAAAATGGAGCTAATCCTTCTTGCCAAATTACATAACTCCAG
>NZ_APIY01000429.1:0-2773 GCF_000426905.1 Dolichospermum circinale AWQC131C | reverse complement strand
AAGCAAAGAAAAATTGTGGTCAAGCTAATAAGGGCTAATGGTGGATACCTAGGCACACAGAGGCGAAGAAGGACGTGGTTACCGACGAAATGTTCCGGGGAGTTGGAAGCAAACTGAGAGCCGGAAATATCCGAATGGGGCAACCCTAAATACTACCTGTTGAATATATAGACAGGAAAGAGCCAACCCAGCGAACTGAAACATCTTAGTAGCTGGAGGAAGAGAAATCAAAACAGAGATTCCCTAAGTAGTGGTGAGCGAAAGGGGAAGAGCCTAAACCAAGAGATTTATCTTTTGGGGTAGTGGGACAGCGATATCGAATCTGGAGATTAGACGAAACAGCTAAATACTGTACCAGAGGGGGTGAAAGTCCCGTAGTTGAAAGTCAAAGGATAGTAGCTGCATCCCGAGTAGTACGGAGCACGAGGAATTCCGTATGAATCAGCGAGGACCACCTCGTAAGGCTAAATACTACTGTGTGACCGATAGAGAACAAGTACCGCGAGGGAAAGGTGAAAAGAACCCCGGGAGGGGAGTGAAATAGAACATGAAACCATAAGCTTACAAGCAGTGGGAGTCCGATTAAACGGATGACCGCGTGCCTGTTGAAGAATGAGCCGGCGACTTATAGGCACTGGTAGGTTAAAGCGAGAATGCTGGAGCCAAAGGGAAACCGAGTCTGAAGAGGGCGAAAATCAGTGTTTATAGACCCGAACCCTGGTGATCTAACCATGTCCAGGATGAAGCTTGGGTAACACCAAGTGGAGGTCCGAACCGACTGATGTTGAAAAATCAGCGGATGAGGTGTGGTTAGGGGTGAAATACCAATCGAACCAGGAGCTAGCTGGTTCTCCCCGAAATGTGTTGAGGCGCAGCGGTAATGATTAAACCTGGGGGGTAAAGCACTGTTTCGGTGCGGGCTGGGAGACCGGTACCAAATCGAGACAAACTCAGAATACCCAGGGAACACATTGCCAGTGAGACAGTGGGGGATAAGCTTCATTGTCAAGAGGGAAACAGCCCAGACCACCAGCTAAGGTCCCCAAATCATCACTAAGTGATAAAGGAGGTGAGAATGCCTAGACAACTAGGAGGTTTGCCTAGAAGCAGCCACCCTTGAAAGAGTGCGTAATAGCTCACTAGTCAAGCGTTCTTGCGCCGAAAATGAACGGGGCTAAGTGATGTACCGAAGCTGTGGGATTACTAATCATAATCGGTAGGGGAGCGTTCCGTAGTAGGGAGAAGCAGTAGCGGCAAGCAGCTGTGGACGAAACGGAAGTGAGAATGTCGGCTTGAGTAGCGCAAATGTATGTGAGAATCATACACCCCGAAACCCTAAGGGTTCCAGAGCCAGGTTCGTCCACTCTGGGTTAGTCGGGACCTAAGGCGAGGCCGAAAGGCGTAGTCGATGGACAAAGTGTCAATAGTCACTTACTGTTCTGTGGGAGCATAGACAGGGACGCATGAAAGATAGCCATACCCTAATTGGTTTGGGAGGAGTTTACGAACTCCGAGTGGTGAAGGAAAGTGCCAAGAAAAGCTGTGTATGTGATGAAGATAGAACACCCGTACCCGAAACCGACACAGGTAGGGAGGTTGAGAATACCAAGGGGCGCGAGATAACTCTCTCTAAGGAACTCGGCAAAATGGCCCCGTAACTTCGGAAGAAGGGGTGCCCACTGGATAAGTGGGTCGCAGTGAAGAGATCCAAGCGACTGTTTACCAAAAACACAGGTCTCCGCTAACTCGTAAGAGGACGTATGGGGGCTGACGCCTGCCCAGTGCCGGAAGGTTAAGGAAGCTGGTTAGCGTTAGTGAAGCTGGCGACCGAAGCCCCGGTGAACGGCGGCCGTAACTATAACGGTCCTAAGGTAGCGAAATTCCTTGTCGGGTAAGTTCCGACCCGCACGAAAGGCGTAACGATTTGGATGGTGTCTCAGAGAGAGACTCGGCGAAATAGGAATGTCTGTGAAGATACGGACTGCCTGCACCTGGACAGAAAGACCCTATGAAGCTTTACTGTAGCCTGGAATTGTGTTCGGGCTTGGCTTGCGCAGGATAGGTGGGAAGCGATGAGATATTCCTTGTGGGGAATATGGAGCTAACGGTGAGATACCACTCTGGCGAAGCTAGAATTCTAACTCATCTCCGTGAGCCGGAGAGAGGACAGTTTCAGGTGGGCAGTTTGACTGGGGCGGTCGCCTCCTAAAAGGTAACGGAGGCGCGCAAAGGTTCCCTCAGCACGCTTGGAAACCGTGCGACGAGTGTAAAGGCAAAAAGGGAGCTTGACTGCAAGACTGACAAGTCGAGCAGGTACGAAAGTAGGCCTTAGTGATCCGACGGCGCAGAGTGGAATGGCCGTCGCTCAACGGATAAAAGTTACTCTAGGGATAACAGGCTGATCTCCCCCAAGAGTCCACATCGACGGGGAGGTTTGGCACCTCGATGTCGGCTCATCGCAACCTGGGGCGGAAGTACGTCCCAAGGGTTGGGCTGTTCGCCCATTAAAGCGGTACGTGAGCTGGGTTCAGAACGTCGTGAGACAGTTCGGTCCATATCCGGTGCAGGCGCAAGAGTATTGAGAGGAGTCCTCCTTAGTACGAGAGGACCGGGAGGAACGCACCGCTGGTGTACCAGTTATTGTACCAACAGTAAACGCTGGGTAGCCAAGTGCGGAGAGGATAACCGCTGAAAGCATCTAAGTGGGAAGCCCACCTCAAGATGAGTACTCTCACTACGGTAAGTAGGTAAGGTCACGGGCAGAACACCCGTT
>NZ_APIY01000428.1:0-2871 GCF_000426905.1 Dolichospermum circinale AWQC131C | reverse complement strand
GAGAAATATGCGGTAAAATAGCTTATCGGTCTTCATGCTTATTTACATTTTACTACATGAGCGATCGCAAGGTACTGCTGCAAGCATCTCGCATAAGCACTGCTGAGAGGGGTTTAAGATTAGCCTAAGGTGCAGCACTGACGCGATCGCTTTTCACCAAACTTCCGTACTCAAGCAATTTTCGTGTTATACTAAACACGGGTGAGATTTAAACTTTTACCATGATAGTGAAAGTGGTTTCTAGTATAGATCCCTCCCGTTCTATTTACTCTGTTATTAGTTTAACACTTTCTTGCTTAACCAAAAATGACCGACCCTAACTGGTCCGATGTGTAGAAAAATCCTGCGTGGAATTATGACACGCCACCTCTCAAAATCTGTATATTCTGAAACAATTAATGATGCTTTCTCGAAAGTCTTATGCCATTGTTTTTCTGATAAAAAACAAACTCCACATCCTGCCGTATTAGCGCCCATTTTTTTCACTAGATGGGCAAGAGTTTTGTTAGACGTAAGATAGAATATAAGATAACTCGGTAAATTCTTGAAAAAAATACCATCATATATATTTTCAAAAACAGAAATATAACCAATACTTGATAGTAAAGTACCTGCATTAACAAGCACTTCAATTTGGGTTTTTCTCGTTTCTGTATAAGAATCTTTCACAAAATGATGAAGTGTCCAATTAAAGAAAATCAAATCGTACTTGCAATTCACAAGAATTTCTGTTAAATTTTCTACAGAACCCAAAATGATTTTTTTTCTTGCGTCGGTCTTATTTAAAGATAAAATAAGCTCACTATTATCTAATATAGTTACAGTTGACAAAGGATATGTTTCTAATATTAGGTCGGCAAATTTTCCATTCCCACCACCAATGTCAAGAACAGAAAAGTTATTTTGGGGAAAAGATTTATTAATTAGATTTTGAATTGTTCTCCATTGAGAATCATTAACATATTCTCTATCAAATTTCTCTATTGATTGGTTAATTTGCGAATTTTATTATTATTCATGTCTTACTCCCATGTTTTAGTAAACAACTCAGAATCTTTGATTATAGTATTGGGGGATCGTTTTAGATAGCAAAGCTTTGATAACATCAGATTATCATATTAGGAGGTCAAAAGCGATTGCTACTATTGTCCTTGGTAGTCAAGGGATTGTGGTTACACCTCTTGCTGTACCTTTTTTTGTGATTAAATTCCATAAATTAGCTCATTGTGGATAAAATAGATCTAAATTTAGTGGTCAGTGTATCACCATAAATGACTAAAAACCCATTTGATCAATTTTCCAAACAGTTATTTGCAGAATTTCTATCCTCCTTGGGTGAGGTGCGAATAAATTATGAAATACCTGGAGAACCCAGATTTGTTGATATTTGGTTTACACCATCTACTCAACAGCATCAGTCAGAAAATTTCGGTATTTTAAATAAAATTGCTGTAACCAGTTGTTTATTAGAACCCTTTCGCAAGCAACCAACAGAAAGAGAAATCCGCAGTTGTTTAGCCAAACTATTCCACCTAGAAGCAGATTTACAACGTCAAGCCAAACGAGATAAAAAAAGTATTCCTGACCATGAACTACCAAGATTGTGGATTATTGCTACTTCTTGTTCTGATAAACTGCTGAATAAATTTATGGCCAGTGAGGATGAAAACTGGCTACCGGGTATTTACTTTCCGTCACCATTACTGCTGACTGGAGTAATTGTGATTGATAAGTTAGCGAATACTCCAGAAACTCTCTGGTTGAGGATTTTAGGTAAAGGAATAATTCAACAAGCTGCAATTAATGAAGTAATTGCTTTACCCGAAGATGATAAAAAACGCTATACTATTTTAAAGTTGTTAGGGACTTGGAAGATTACTATGGAAATAAGCAATGAGATTGATGTTGAAGATAGGGAGTTAATAATGAATTTAACACCAGCTTATTTAGAGTGGGAACGGATAACGGAGCTTCGTGGTTTAGAGCGCGGTAAGGAAATAGGCAAGGAAATAGGTAAGGAGATAGGCAAGGAAATAGGTAAGGAGATAGGCAAGGAACAGGAAAGACGGCAAATAGTAGAAAACCTGCTTTTAGCGCGATTTGGCTTTATAGACGAGCAATTAGCGGCAGTTGTTCAGCCTGTATTAAATTTAACACCTCACGAATATACTACCTTGCTGTTGCAGTTGTCTAGTTTATCTCGTGAGCAGTTGTTAGCCCGATTTCAATAGATTTCGGAGGGAGAAATCAGTTTCCTGCCTGGATCAAGTTAAAATCCTTATTCAATTCAGCAAGGTCGATTATCACTTCAGATTCTCCTGGGTACTTAACCAAGTATCTAGGTCTGTGGGGTTGATAAAATCAAGGAGGACTTCTCCTAATGCTTCCAGCATGGGAACGGATAAAGTGCGAATTTGGGTTTCTTGATTTGGGGTCATTACTCCAAAACGATGTTTTAACTGACGGATAATCAGTTTTGCTTTCCCTTCCTGCTCACCTTCCTGTCTACCTTTTTGCTCACCTTCCTGTCTACCTAATTGGAAAACATCTCGATAAAAACGGGTTTGAGTAATATCAGCGGTTTTTAGGTCTAACATTTTTAATATTTCCTCCAAACTCAGGTTAGGGAATTTGTTTACCAGTATAGCTTCAACTAAATCAAGTTTTTGTCTAAATTCTGCTTGACCTTTACTACTTTCTAGTAGGTTTTGAGCGGCTTGAACGGTTTTTGTTTTCGGGAGGATAATCAGTTGCAGTAATGCTAAATTGGGACTGAGGGGATTTTGATGTAGCAGGTCTTGTAAGTAGAGTCTTTGGACTTGTTTATCTAACTGGAATTGGTAAGGGATTTCTGAACCCAGGTCATGACGA
>NZ_APIY01000427.1:0-2926 GCF_000426905.1 Dolichospermum circinale AWQC131C | reverse complement strand
AGTTTTGATATCTGAGTTTTAACTTGACAGAAACCCTGAAGACTGCATTTGAGAACGAGAAATCACAATAGCGATTAAGAATATAGAGGTCAAGCCCTCGGTCTGTTAGTACTCCTTTGCTACATACATTACTGATGCTAAAATTATCTTAGAACGCTTACCAGAAAAAATCAAAGCAGCTTTAATTGCCCGTGCTGCTGAAATTGACTATCCAGTAGAAGCTATTATTGAAATGGCGTTCACGTAGTGTCTCTGAAAGAGAATCGCGAGTTTCCTAGATAGCGAAGCATTAGGTTTCGCAGACTGCAAACCAGGACGAGGACAATAGCAAACAACAAATATATATTAGTATTATTGAAAACTAATATATGCTACGTAATTTACTAATATTTACAAATAATTATATACAAATCTTCCTCTATTTTAACTGTTGTGATGGAGAATAAAATCATTGTTCAATTTTATCTGTGAAATTAGGACTTATGTAATTGATTCAAAATATATCAAGAAATATGACCTATATTTTTTATGAAATCATCATCAATTTTGACAATAATTTCTCACATATTCCCTAAAAACTGAAGATAATTGAAACAAGATTTTATCATTTTTTATTTTCGTGACTAAATACCTTTCTTGTAAAGACTGTAAACCATTATTAAAATCAACAACAGATAAATTTAAACCCTCTCTCAAATATTCTCTAGTAATAGGTATTTCAAACTTACTTAAATGCAATACTATTTCTTGTTCTTGGGATGATAAATGCTTAAATATTTGCTGAAAACGAGATTGCATTTGATTGGTAATGTGCAAAGTATTCTCAGATAAAAAATCAGCCACTTGACCATCATAATTCTTATTAATTAAGATACTCACACTTTTTAAATCAATAAAATTACCTGCATATAAATCAATTAATTTTAACCAATTATCTTCGTTTTTTAATCCTCTATTTTGGAGAATATGAACATCATATAATCCAGATACTTCTAAAGACTTAATCAGACATAATTCATTATCTAAACATTCAATTTCTGAACATTGTTCTTGACTAATCACAATTACATGACTTTGATGTTTAACCTCTGTCAGCATATTAAAAAAGTCTTGATAATCTTGATATTCAACTTTGTATTGTCCTGCAAATTTGCCAGGAATAAATATATTTTGTAAATCATCAAGAATAATTAAACATTTCTGATTCGCAAAAAAATCTAATAATTGTTTTAATCGTTTATCTAAAGTTGCTTGAGGTTCTTGTTGACAAACATTCAATAAGTCGGTAACAAATAAATCTAAAGGTTGAGGATATTTTAAACTTCTCCAAATAACCACTGCAAATTTATGTAAGTTTAAATCAATAAATCTTTTAACTAAAGTAGTTTTACCAGTTCCATATAATCCTGATACTGAAATTAAACGAGTATTTTGCTTAAATATCCAATCAGAGAGTTTTTCTATCTCTGTTTCTCGTTGATAAAAATTTATAATTTCAGGAGCAAATATTAAATCGTAAGCAGATAATTTAGATTCAGTATTTATATTAATTTTTTCCTCTTCTTTATTAGGTTGATTTAATGTTTGTGAACTATAATAATAATTATTACCAATACAAATATTTGGATTTTGAGATGATTCAATATTTAATCTTTCAAATGTAGAACGAAAATTAGTTTTTTTAATATCTTCATGTAATATTTCCGATAAAAGTTGCCATAATTCAGATCCTACATCTCCTACATGACTGCTAGAAAGATTATATTCCCTAGCAATATGATCATAAGTTTCTCTTTTCCATGTACCTTCAACTACAGCAGTTTGGATATCATCTAAATGTTTTCCCGTTTTTTCAAATACCATTTGATCAACAAATTTTACAACTTCGTCTACAGTCATAAAAACTATATAGGGTAAAGGTTTCAGTAATTATAGCAAAAGATAATCCTATTTTTACCGATATTTTCCGATTTCATACGTAAAATTTTGTAATAAATCTCCCGATAAAATCCGATGTTTTCCAATAGACAGATCAACCTAAATTTTCTAATAATAGTAATTAAGTAACAAAACCAATAGGGTTTAGAATCCAACAATAGGATAGAAGAAAATAATGAAAAAAAACAAAATCGTTAGTTTATTTGTTATCGGTACTACAGTTACAGCCTCAATTTGCTTGGCTACAGCTATATCAGAAAGTTTACAAGCTGTAGCTCAACCAGCGCCAAATATCCCATCTGGTATTTATGCTCATCAAGGTCACAGCTATTATTGGAGTAATAGTGGAAAGTCTACCTGTCACGTTGTTGGTCCAGCTCAATTAAAACTTTTGATTAAGAAAGGTGTGCGTAGTTACGGAAGAGATCCTTTTACTCCTCATAACTTTCAAGGTGGTTGTACATGGCCTAAAGGGCTTTACACACCAGCAAACTATGAAGGAAGAGTCATGTACATCAATGGAAATAGAGAAATTTGCCATGTATCTCCCTCGTTGTTTCCATTGTTACAGAATCAATATGGACCGCCATTAGAAGGTGTTTCTATAACAGACATTTCCAAGGGTTTGAATAATATTGGTAGTTGCCCTAATCCTGGGTAAACACTTAGTTTAGTATTGAATTATATCTATTTTTGTTGATGAAGTACAGACATAAACAATATAGATATAGAGAAAGTAGTTAGGATATCTAATGAAACTCCCACTAGTTTTAAATCCCGTAGGGGTTTAGCATTGCTAAACCCTGTTTATATATTTATATATTGCAGAAAATTTTTGCAAATTCCTATAAACAATTTAATTTCCAATTTGGATAAAAAATAACAACAAAAAGCCCCTCTAGTATATAAGAGGAGGCAATGTTGTTAAATAATAAACCTGGCATCGAGCTATTTTGACATGGGGCTACCCCCAAACTATCGTCGCCGC
>NZ_APIY01000426.1:0-3026 GCF_000426905.1 Dolichospermum circinale AWQC131C | reverse complement strand
CAAAGGAAGAAGTTAGAAAGTTACATTTATTAATTTTGGGTAAGAGTTCCTACTAAAATTTGCGTCAATATTTCTAAATCAGTAGGAACTCGATATAACATTATATCCTGGGTATTAGTTGATTTTCCTGTTGAAAACTGCCAAACTGCCAAATATCTCCAGTTGTTACAGCACCATCTAATATTAGTTCATCTCCTTCAACCCATTGATCTAATGCAATATGTGGTTTTTTCACCTACGTTAAGCGGAAACAAATGACCCAATATCTGGACCTAGAATTGTTATGTCACTACCAATAAATTTACCAGTGTGGTTGACTGTTACAATACCGAGTAAATCCAGGTCATGAGCACCATTTCCCCTTTTACCGTCGGCTCCTTGATCACTATAAACTCCCAGTCTGATTTGACCATCTATACCATTAGTAATGTTAATACTACTAATGTCTCCAGAAATTTTTCCATTACCATCAATAACTTTCACAGCTACAGTATGGCCGATAATTGTGATCTTATCTCCTTCTCCGCCATTACCACTAAAGTCCATGATCGTATCATTGCCAATACCCTCAACCCAGTGATCATGATAGTTGTTATTTTCCCCAGCCACACCCATCCAATCAACGATACCGCCGGTTTGAAGGTGTTGCTTGTAAATACTTTCCTTAGCATTGATCAATAGTTTAAACTCAAAGGTATCTGACCCAGTATCACCGATGAGTGTATCATTTGCTTTGAGACCATCGGGATTAAAAAATTGTGCATCGAAGACAAGATCAGATATGGTTGCACCAACAGCAACAGATTGTTTTGGTATATTAGAGTCACTCAAGCTGGTAATCAAATCATCGCCGCTACCACCCATCATTGTGTCACTTCCCAAGGCTGATTCTAGTGTATCATTACCTTGACCTCCGTTCAACTTATCGGAGCCAGCAGCAGAAGTATTAATAGTTGCGTACTTCAAGTAACCATTACTATCAAAGTCTGTAGCCAAAAGGGGCGTATCACCATAGAGTGCGTCATTTCCAGCCAGCCCTAAAATCCTATCCTGACCTCGTCCACCTACGATTGTGTTATTTCCTGAAGTACCGAGAATTTCCCCACCGACGACACCACTAAATGACCCAATATCTGGGGTTTGAACCGCTACATCGTTAGCGATATTGAAATGGCCATCATGGTTGACTGTCACAATACCGAGTACATCCAAATCATGAGCGCCAGTTCCTCTTTTACCGTCAGCCCCTTGATCACTATAAAGTCCCAGTTTTACCTGAGTTGCTGTGCTTGAAAGAACTTTGTAGGTGACAGTATGACCGATAATGTTGATCTTATCTCCTTGGCCGCCAGTACCACTAAAATCCATAATCGTATCACTACCAATACCGTCAACCCAGTGGTCGTGATAGTTGTTATTTTCTCCAGCTACACCCATCCAATCAATTGTACCGTCAGATTGAATGTGTTTTTCGTAAATATCAACTCCTGCATTAATCAACAGTTTAAACTGGAAGGTATCTGAACCCGCACCACCAATAAGTGTATCGTTTGCTTGCAGACCATCAGGATTAAAATATGCTGGGTCAAAAACAAGGTCAGCTATTGTCGCACCAACAGGAACATTGTTTTTATTTTCAGCCGGTATGTTAGAATCACTAATGCTGGTGATGATATCATTCCCGTTTTCACCGGATAAAGTGTCACTTCCTAAGGAAGCTGTAATTAAATCATTACCGTTACCCCCTTTCAAGAAGTCGTTACCATAACTATTCACAGTTGCGTTGAAAAGGTAACCAGCACTATCAAAGTGTTCATCTAAAAGTGTGTCATCACCAAAGATTGAGTCATCTCCCGTACCACCCTCTATGAGATCATTACCATTGCCACCTAAGATGGTATCATCACCGTTATCTCCATAGAGATAGTCCTCTCCATCCTGTCCGTTGATGAAGTCATTACCTTGCTGACCGCTAATAGTATCATTGCCACTATCGGCTTGAATGTCTCCACTACCACCAAAGAGTGCATCATTGCCATTCCCACCTAGAATGGAGTCATTCCCACTTTCTCCCCCAATGTAGTCATCTCCCGTACCACCCTCTATGAGATCATTACCATTGCCACCTACGATGGTATCATTACCGTTATCTCCATAGAGATTGTCCTCTCCATCCTGTCCGTTGATGAAGTCATTACCTTGCTCCCCCCTAATAGTATCATTGCCACTATTGGTTTCAACCCCATTACTACCACCAAAGAGTGCATCATTTCCCGCACCACCTAGAATGGAGTCATTCCCACTTTCTCCCCCAATGTAGTCATCTCCCGTACCACCGTCTACGGTATCATTGCCATTGCCACCTAGAATGGAGTCATTGCTGGCAGTACCTACGAGTCCATCATTATTTATAGTACCGTTAATTATCATTTGCTTTTCTCCTGGTTTTTTGAACTTTTTTGCTCGGAATTATAAGTATTTTTATTCCAGGCGGTAATCCCGTCTATTTATTGATACTCTAGTGGAAACACCATGATGATAACACGAACTCAAGTCAATATTCAGTATATGAGGTACTATTAACAAAACTTAAAGTTTTTCAGCACTACTGCCGTACAAAATATATTCAAAGAGAGTGTATCTGTTTAGTTGAGACTTATAGGCGCTTAAAAATAACTATTTAACTATTTTTGTTGATTTTTTTGGCACTAAAACTACTACAATGAATGTTAATGCTAGATGATGGGAAGGCCTTGACATTTAACCAACCTAGCCCGAAAGTTTTAAATATGGAACTTCTCCCCATGGTGATATTGCTTACGGTGTAGACCCTTTGGTAATGTTGTTATCTGGAGAAGAATCAATTTGTGATGTGATTGCTTTTCCTAAGACTCAACAAGGGCATTATTTGTTAACAGATGCTTCTGGAAATGTGGACGCAAAATAATTGAAAGAGTTGCACATTGCTTCGACTTTTAAGCCCAAGGTTTAAGGTTTGATTATTCCCTCTGCTTTTTTGCAGGGGG
>NZ_APIY01000425.1:0-3791 GCF_000426905.1 Dolichospermum circinale AWQC131C | reverse complement strand
TTAACCTTCATTTCCTCAAAAGCAGTTGTGGTGAAGGTTAGATAGTTTTCGGAGATGTCTAATTGATGGTATGGACAGTATTTATTGGTGGAACGACGAATTACAAGTAGAAAAAGAAGCTATTTTAATTATGAAATCGCGGGGGGATTTACTTGAAGAACTAACGGAAACGGTGAAATCAAAACATTCTTATGAAGTACCTTGTGTGGTGGCTTTACCAATTAAACAAGGAAATCAGGATTACCTGAATTGGCTAATAGCAGAAACTAAGCCTAAACAGATATCAACAAATAGTTAATAGTTAGATTTAGTGAATTTTAGGTTACTATCTTCATCAAGGATTAGGTCAGGACAAGCAAGATAATGTATATTTCCTAAGTAATTGAAATAGTAAAACTACTAACAAAATATGTCTTTAAAGTCAATTAATCAGGTTTTAGGAAATATTCAACGTTCAGCAGTATGGCAAGAACAATTATTTCCCCGGTTGCTGAATTGTTGGGTGGAAATTGTCGGCGCTGGAGTTGCAGCACAAACTCGTCCCTTGTCAATTCAACGTGATGTTGTCTGGGTAGCAACGTCTAGTGCTGCTTGGGCGCAAAATTTGACCTTTGAACGGAAAACCATACTCATGAAATTAAACCACAAGCTATCTACATCTTTAGTGGATATTCACTTTTCGACTGCGGGGTGGAAGAGTTTACCAAGGACGGAAACACAAATAACTATTTCTGCTTCAGAACACCCCAGTTATGTTGCTGATGATCTAGTTGCTGAGAAGTTAGTCACACCGAGTCTTGACAATGCTCTAGATACTTTTAAGAATTGGGCTAGGATCATGCAGGAGCGATCGCATTATCTCCCTTTATGTCCCGAATGTCAATGTCCTAGCCCACCAGGTGAACTGGAACGCTGGAATGTTTGTTCTCTGTGCTGTTCTAAGCGGTTGAGGTAAATAATCAGCCCTGGATTATGATATTGAACTATTTATTGTCAGTTGATTGTAAATAATGAACTCAACTAGATGCTAAAAACTGAGTTTAAATCTATCCAAAGTAGACTAAAAAAATCAGAGGAAATCTAAAATCAGACTTTTAACCTTGATCCCTAATATGTTTTAGTTTAAATTGAGTATGTAGACACTCTAAGAATCATTTACAAATATAACAAAAATCTAAAGACATAATAAAGTTTATTTATTGATAATAATGGCTATAACCCGTATCCAATAATAATTTCCTGCCCTTCATCCCTATTTTGGTAAACAAGGAAAATATATAAGTATGTTGGCTAGTCCTATGGTACTGAAGATGAAGGCATATCAAGCAATTAAGCGTTTAACATCTACTTGTCGTTATTGTCGTTATTACCAGCCACAGGGTCGCCGTGGTGGTATGTGTGAAAAGTTGACCGCACCAGTCCAAGGTGTTTGGAAAGCTTGTCCTTTGGCGTTACCAGCTTTTGCACCCTCTTGGGAAACTCTAGAAGATGCTTGGAGTTTACCAGTACCAAGACCTGTTTTTTCAACTTCTCAAACCCTTGCAGCGGAGTTAGATCATCTTACAATTAATTGTACTGAAGAAACCCGTATTTGTACTACGCAAGAGGTAGCAAATCAGAACGTAATAATTTAATTACGTAGGATTATTGTCATCAATTTTCTGTCCACCTTAATAAGATTTGACTTGCAATTTATTAGTGTTTCCAATTTTGAAATCTTTAGAAATCGCACCTTCCTGATAGGTGCGATTTTAGTATATAAAAGTCAGGAAATAGACATTTCCGAAAACCATCTCACCTTGACTAAAACTGCATTGCAAAATTTTAAGGTTTAAGGTAACCAGGGAAATTCTCGAAAGTTAGGGGGTCGCTTTTCCAAAAAAGCTTGTTTTCCTTCCGCGCCTTCTTCTGTCATATAATAAAGAAGAGTGGCATTACCGGCAAGTTCTTGTAAACCAGCTTGTCCGTCGCAGTCGGCGTTAAATGCTGATTTGAGACAGCGAATAGCTATAGGGCTTTTTTCAAGGATTTCTTGCGCCCATTGTATCCCTTCTGTCTCCAGTTGTTCTACAGAGACAACAGTATTAACTAAGCCCATTTCTAAAGCCTGTTGAGCGTTATACTGACGACAAAGAAACCATATTTCCCGCGCTTTTTTTTGTCCTACTATTCGCGCTAAATAACTCGCACCAAAACCACCGTCAAAACTGCCTACTTTGGGTCCTGTTTGTCCGAAAATGGCGTTATCGGCTGCAATAGTTAAATCACAAATTAAATGCAGAACATGACCTCCACCAATAGCATAACCGGCGACTAGGGCAATGACGACTTTAGGCATGGAACGAATGAGACGTTGCAAGTCTAAAACGTTTAAGCGGGGAATACCAACATCATCTACGTAACCTGCCTGTCCCCGGACACTTTGATCTCCCCCTGAACAGAATGCGTATTTACCGTCTGTATGAGGTCCCGCACCCGTAAATAAAACTACACCAATACTAGTATCTTCTTTAGCGTCCCAAAAAGCCTCGTATAGTTCAAAGACGGTTTTGGGGCGGAATGCGTTACGTTTGTGGGGACGGTTAATGGTGATTTTAGCGATACCGTCGGTTTTTTGGTAGATAATGTCTTCGTAGGTTTTGACGGTTTTCCAGTCGGTTTGCATGGTTGTACAGTGGGTTTATTATGCTTGAAAATTTTATCGCGGACTTGGAGTGATGCGATCGCTATGGTATCTCCAGCCTTGACAATTTGGTAATTATCGGTAAGGCTATCTTTTGCTATGGTCTGTAAAGGCGTTTTTATGTTCGTAGATGAAACTGGTTATGTAATTGATAATTACAGTAATATAATATTCTGTTCATGACTTATAATTCAAGTAGGTTGGGATGAGAAAAGCCGATATCATCCCTCGTTAAAAGTTAGATTTTACTGAGTTAAAACCAACTAAAACCTAATTATAAAACCCTGACAAGATTAAACATTTACAGCTTGTAAAAGCTGGCTTTCTAGATTTTACCTTTTTAAAAATTGGAGTAATAACATGGGACTTCAGGAACAAATTGACAAAATGAGACCAGAGATCCGATCTGATCACTATTCAATGTCCATTGGAGAATGGATCAGTCTATATGAAGATGAATCAATTAATTTACATCCTGAGTTTCAAAGCTTTTTTCGCTGGACTTCTAGCCAAAAAACAAGGTTAATAGAATCTATTTTACTGGGTATACCTATTCCACCAATTTTTGTAGCTCAACGTGAAGATGGAGTTTGGGATATTGTAGATGGTCTTAACAGATTATCTACGATCTATGAATTGATTGGAAAACTAAAAGATGAACATAATAACTGTGTTGAACCATTAATTCTTGAAGGTACTAAATATTTGCCAGATCTAGCGGGTAAAAAGTGGGAAGATAATGATAATCCTCAAAAGCAACTATATATAATAAAGTTGCAGAATTTTTTATGACTAGATTAACTGAACGAAGTGTGATAAAATATGAATTTAGAATTGCTACATCTAATTTATCAGCATCAGTTTTTAAAGAAATAATATCTATGCTGGGTTTAGATTATTCACTCTATGAATCAAAAGAAGTATTCATAAATAAAAGATTACTTGAAAAAAGAAATCTTATAGCTCATGGTAATTATCTTGATATAGATGAAAAAGATTACGATGAATTGCATACAATAGTAATAGGAATGATGGATACGCTCAGACCTGAGTTCGATGTAAGAGAATAACTTACAAGTGTTGACTGGAAAGAGTTTCAGGATTAAAT
>NZ_APIY01000424.1:0-4432 GCF_000426905.1 Dolichospermum circinale AWQC131C | reverse complement strand
AGTTTCTCAAAAATTTGAAAAAATTAAAAAATTCTAAAAATTTAAAAAAAAACTTCTTTTTTTTGGTCTGAACCGATTGACTTGCACTGCGCGGCATGATATCCTGATAATGGGAATGCGTCCCTCGATAAAAATTTTGCTGACACTCCATTATATTTATATGACTATAATAACACACCGAAAGCGACCCGAACCTTAAAAATAAAAAATTTTTTTCAAAAAAACTTATTTAAAATAGAAAATCAATAACTTTAACTTATGAATTAGTCATAACATGAATATAAATTACCATTACAGCGGATTAATATAAGGGTGAGGTACACTTTTGGCGGGCAAGACTTGTACTGAGCCTGGTCGAAGTATGCCCGCACCACAAGAGTTTTATTATTAATATCTGTACTTCATAATATCGGAAACTGCTATACAACACCATTTTATTATTAACTGATCACAAGAAAAAGAAAAAATGTAAACGTGGTAAATTACCCAAATACATGAATAATTAATCACATATTGAAAATGAAGAGGTAAAGAAATGCGGGCTTTTGTGACTGGTGGTACGGGGTTTATTGGTTCTCATGTGGTGCGATCGCTGTTACAATCAAAATACCAAGTTACAGCTTTAGTCCGTCCTCATAGTAACCTGGACAATTTACAGGGTTTGGCTGTAGATATTGTTAAAGGTGATGTAAACGACGCGAATATTTGGGAACAGATGCAGGGGTGTAATTACTTATTTCATGTTGCTGCCCATTATTCATTGTGGCAAAAAGACCGGGATTTGCTATATTTGAATAATGTACAAGGGACGCGCAATATTTTAGCAGCAGCGCAAAAAGCGGGAATTGAACGTACAGTTTATACTAGTTCCGTTGCGGCTATTGGTGTGGGAAAACCTGGGGAAATTGTGAATGAAACCCATCAAAGTCCGGTAGAAAAATTGGTGGGAGATTACAAAAAATCGAAGTTTTTAGCCGAACAAATAGCAATATCAGCAGCTAATCAAGGTCAGGATATTGTGATAGTAAATCCTAGTAGTCCCATTGGTCCATTAGATATTAAACCTACACCAACCGGGGATATTATTTTACGGTTTCTGCGGCGGCAAATGCCCGCTTATGTAGACACAGGGTTAAATTTTATTGATGTGCGGGATGTAGCTAAGGGACATTTACTAGCATTAGAAAAAGGGAAAAAAGGCGATCGCTATATACTAGGTCATGAGAATCTTAGCTTCAAACAACTTCTAGAACAACTTGCCCAAATCACGAATTTACCTGCACCACAAACATCTATACCAGCTTGGATACCTCTAACAGTCGGCTGGGTAGAAGAAAAAATCCTCGCACCTCTAGGGAAAACCCCAACAGTTCCCATAGATGGTGTTCGCATGGCACAGCAACCAATGTATTATGATCCTTCTAAGGCTATCCGCGAATTAGGTTTACCTCAGTCCCCCCTGAGTGTAGCGCTCAAGGATGCTGTAGATTGGTTCGTGTCTAGTGGTTATGTGAATAGGTGACAGGTTATAGGTGACAGGTTATAGGTGACAGGTTATAGGTGACAGAAATTAACTACCAATCACCAATCACCAATCACCAATTACCAATTAATTACCAAACAAATTGAGGAGTGTTAGTTTCATGGCGATTAATCTACAACAAGCAATAGATATAGGTAAATACTTAGTTACACAACGCTTATTAGGGCGGAAACGCTTTCCCCTGGTATTAATGCTAGAACCGCTGTTCCGGTGTAATTTAGCTTGTACAGGTTGCGGTAAAATCCAGCATCCAGTGGAGATACTCAAGCAAAATCTGACTCCAGAACAGTGTTTTGCAGCGGTGGAAGAATGTGGCGCACCGGTTGTTTCCATTCCCGGAGGAGAACCATTATTACATCCCCAAATCAGGGAAATTGTTGAGGGTTTAATTAAACGCAAGAAATATATTTACTTGTGTACCAATGGTTTATTACTAGAAAAGAGTCTCGATAAATTTCAACCTTCTCCCTATCTCACCTTTAGTGTGCATTTAGATGGAATGCGAGAATGGCATGATAAATGTGTAGATAGAAAAGGGGTTTTTGATACTGCTGTCCAAGCAATTCGCGCTGCTAAAGCCAAGGGTTTTCGTGTCGCTACCAATACGACCATTTTTGAAGGTTGTAATGTTGAAGAAATGCAGGAGTTTTTCGATTTTCTGGAAACATTGGGAACTGACGGAATGATGATTTCTCCTGGTTACAGTTATGAATGGGCTCCAGATCAAGATCATTTTCTACAAAGAGAACAAACCCGCGCTTTATTCCGGGAAATTCTCATACCTTACACCTCTGGAAAGAAAAACTGGAACTTCAATCATAATCCTTTATTCTTAGATTTTCTCATTGGTGAAAAAGACTATGAATGCACTCCCTGGGGTAGTCCTAGTTACAGTGTTTTAGGTTGGCAAAAACCTTGTTATCTGTTGAATGAAGGCTATTATGCAACCTTCCAAGAGTTGTTAGATAAAACTGATTGGAGTCAATACGGACGCGCTAGTGGTAATCCCAAATGTGCTGATTGTATGGTACATTGTGGTTATGAACCGACAGCAGCAATGGACGCAATGCAGCCAAAAAATATTGCCCGTTCTCTAACTACTGTATTTGGGAAGTAACAGTCTGAATCAGGATTTAAGGATTTGAGGATGTACAGGATTAAATAATAGTTAAGTGATATTTAATCTTGTTAATCTTCTCATCTAGAAAATCCTGATTCTGATCATGAAAAATATCTAAATCAGGATCACCAAAATTTAGCATCTACCAAGGATAATTTATGACAGTCAATATGACAATTAACAAAGAAAAAGCTATCAATCTAATTTTGCTAGGATTGACTATACAATTTGCTCCATTGATTATATTTTCAATATTTTTGCCATTTTTGGCAATATTTAAGGAATCTTTAAACAGTTTAAGTCCGACTTTGAATCTATTAATATCTTTGTTAATTTTAGGATTTTTTTTAGTAGGATATGGATTTTTTGTTAAAGGTTGTGGGCTTTATATTGAAAGTAAAGGGTATGTGTCTAATTGGGGATGGTTAGGTTTATTAAATATATTTGGCTTATCAATTTTATTACTTATTCCTACCAATAAAAATGTCGCCTCTTTAGAGGATGAAAGTTTACTACAGAACCCATTTAAGAAAATTAATATTCCAGAGTTGTTATTAACTTTGTTTATTTCACTACCAGTTTTATGTATTTTGATAGTAGGGATTTTTAGCTTATTGAATAATTTAAGCTTTTCTACTTTGCTTAAAAATACTGGTATTGGATCAGTAATAGGTATAATTATTTATGTTGGTTGGTTATTTATTTTATTGACACAATTCCCAACAACGGAGTTTATTTTTAATAAAATTATTGGTTACAAAAATAAATATAATTGGAAAATAATTTCAATTACTGTTTTTATATGCGCTTTTTCCACAGGATTTAGTTCTTTAAGTTTATATGTATTATCCTTCATTTTACCACATTATGTAGAATATTATATTAATAATAATATTACGAATATTTGGGAACTTATATTCACAGGCTTTTCAGTTATGCTTTTAGCACCTGTAACTGAAGAATTACTGTTCCGGGGAATAATATTACAAAAATGGTCCATTAAATGGGGGGTAAAAGTAGGAATTTTAACTTCTTCTTTTCTATTTGCAATTGTTCATTTTCGATTTGATATTATTAACTTATCTTTGATGGGTATTATTCTGTCAATTTTGTATTTGAAAACAAGAAACTTACTAGCTCCAATATTTTGCCACTTTTTTTATAATACCTTCTGCATAATATTAACAACTATAAATTATTTTAGTAAATCAGAAAGCGAAAGAATTGCATTTATTTCCCTACAAGAGTATCAAAATTCGGTTCAACCATTATTGGGTCAACTAGTTTTTCTGATATCTATATCTGCTCCCTTCCTGATTTATTTTGTATATAAGAACTTTCCTAAAAATGATGCAATTATTCCTTATTATGCTAATGATGCTAAAACAGATGAAACCAATTAACTATTATACTAGATGTAGGAGTGCTGAGAGCTATATAACCCACATTCCGCACCCCCGGTGTCACAATCTGTAATTATGGCTAACGCCACGCTCCGCTATCGGATCTAACTTGAGCTTGAGTCATGTTCACCATATTTGACCTGATTGTTTCTTCAGGGTTGCATGGATTATCAAATTGACTAAACTCAGCAATGACTACAGATTTATCTTGTTTAAGTCTCCTTTCCTTAAACTCATTCCACATTTTCCTAAAGTAAATAGCACCCTGTCCAGCAGTGTCACCTTCACCTTGGGGAGTAGAAGTATAGTCATTTAACTTAAGAATGAGACATTAAGATACACAATAATCACGGATGATTTCATCTA
>NZ_KE384657.1:69586-127463 GCF_000426905.1 Dolichospermum circinale AWQC131C | reverse complement strand
GGTAATTTCAGCCAAGGGGCTTGACAGTGTTTTGAGTTTCGGCTATGATAATGTTATTGGTGGGAAATAGTGCGTCCATATATATAGAGTTTTGAATTACTAAGATTATTATTTCCAAAATAAATCTCCGCAACTATGAATTTGTTTTATGAAAATTATTTATAATGATGCGTTACGTTGGGTATTTAAACATGGGGATTTATGATCTTGGGTTTTCTGCTGTTAACTCAATCTACCTTTCTGATAAGATTTTGTCTAACAAGACTGACCACAACCAAGTAAAGTTGGATAATTTGCTAGAATTACGCATTGATTTTAGGAGTCTGGTTAATGACAACAATCTTAGAAATAAGTAGTATAAATATACTTTTGCTACAAATATCACAAATAACATCATTTAGTGAAGCAGTCAGTAGTCAAGTTGATTTAGTTCAAGGAATCATACAGGCATTTATTTTAGGTATTGTCCAAGGAATTACAGAGTTTTTACCAATTAGTAGTACAGCACATTTAATAATTTTTACAAAAGTATTTGGTTGGAAAGAACTTGGTGATAAAGATTTTGTTGATGCTATTCAATTTGGTAGTGTAATTGCAATTTTATGGTATTTTTGGTCTGTGATTTCTAGTTTAGTTAAAGGTGCAATTAAAGCTTTTAAAAATAAAGACTGGGAAAGGGAAGATTGGAAAATTGTTGTGGGAATTGCTGCGGGGACAATTCCAGCTTTAACAATTGGTTTTGTTTTCAAAGATGTAATTCCAGAAAATTCCTTAATTATTGCGATAATGTCAATTATTATGGCATTTTTACTGGGTTTAGCCGAAAAAATTGGGACTCGGAAACGGGGTTTTGATGCTTTAGAAATTCGAGATGGGATTTTAGTAGGGTTGGGACAAACTTTAGCTTTAGTTCCCGGAGTTTCTCGTTCTGGTTCAACCTTAACCACAAGCTTATTTTTAGGGTTAAAAAGAGAAGCAGCAGCGAAATTTTCATTTTTATTAGGATTTCCAACTTTGACAATTGCGACTTTGTACAAAAGTTTGAAAATATTGAAAATGTTTCAAGCTCATGAGTTACCAGATAATATTGTGATTTTGTTGATTGTTGGTATCATTTCCACGTTTATTTTCTCTTATTTATCAATTGCCTTTTTAATCAAATACTTACAAACTAAAAATACCTTGGTTTTTGTTTGGTATAGATTGGCTTTTGGTATTTCCATCTTATTAGCCATTGCCGCAGGTTGGCCAGGATAACTCTGTTATAATATTGACGGTAGTTGGGAATTGGGTATTAAATTTTAGATTTTACTTGTCTTAAATTAATTTCTACCCCCTGACTATGAGAATAATATAGATTTAGTCAATAAAATATCGCTAAATCGGAAATCTAAGGGACAACAAACAACAAACAACTAACCACTGACAACTGACCACTGACAACTGACCACTGACCACTGACTCATGACTACCATTCAACCTGCTAAAATTACTAAGGTGCTTCCTGACTCAATTGCTGAAGAAATTGGCTTTGAGGTTGGTGATATGATTGTTAGTATTAATGGCACAAAACCCCGTGATTTAATTGATTATCAGTTTTTGTGCGCTGAGGAAATTCTTGAATTAGAAGTTTTAGATACGACAGGGAAAACCCATTATGTAGAAATTGAAAAAGATTATGATGATGATTTAGGTGTAGAATTTGCCACAGCTTTATTTGATAGTTTAATTCAGTGTAATAACCGTTGTCCTTTTTGCTTTATTGATCAACAACCACCGGGTAAACGCACCAGCTTATATTTAAAAGATGATGATTATAGATTAAGCTTTCTCTATGGTTCTTATCTGACTTTAACGAATTTAACCGCTAAAGAATGGCAAAGAATTGAACAAATGCGATTATCACCTCTATATGTTTCTGTACATTCCACAGAACCAGAGGTAAGAATTAGACTTTTAAAAAATCATCGCGCTGGTGAAATACTATCACAAATTCGCTGGTTTCAAGAACGAAGATTACAAATTCATGCCCAAGTCGTTGTTTGTCCGGGTATAAATGACGGTGAACATCTCGAAAAGACTTTAAAAGACCTCACATCTTTTTATGCTGGAGAATTACCAACGGTAGCATCAGTAGCAGTTGTTCCCGTGGGTTTAACGCGGTTTCGTCCCCAAGAAGATGAATTAATCCCTGTAACGCGGGAAAAAGCGCGGGAGGTAATTTGTCAAGTTAAATTACTAGCTGCGGAATTTCGCCAAAAATATGCTTCTAGTGTGGTATGGTTAGCTGATGAATGGTTTTTAATTGCGGGAGAAGAATTACCTACCGAAGCTGAATATGAAGAATACCCCCAAATTGATAATGGTGTAGGTTCAATTCGCTTATTTATTAAACAATTTACCCAAACTGCAAAAATACTATTACCACCGAAAATTATACATCAGCGTAGATTAACTTGGGTGGTCGGTAATGCGGTGGAAACAGCATTTAAACCTCTGGTAAAGCAATTAAACACTGTAGAAGGTTTAGAGGTAAATATGCAGGCTTTGTGTAGTGATTATTGGGGTCAAAGTATCAGTGTGACTGGTTTATTAACAGGACATGATTTACTTTTAAACCTCAAAGGACAAGATTTAGGAGAGGGAATTTTATTACCTAGGGTTATGCTTAAACACGGGGAACTAGTATTTCTAGATGATATGACGGTTGAAGAAGTATCTCAACAATTAAATGTCAGCATTTTCCCTGTATCAGGAGTGGAGGAATTAATTAAAACTTGTATTCGTCGGTAATAAATTTGGACTTTTCAATAAATTAGACATCTGGTGAAAATTAAAATTAAATGTGCTAAATATGGGGTTTCTACAATCTCTACTCTATCTCCAGATGTCTATTCTAGATCACCTTAAAAAAAAATCACCCCTTTCACTATTTGAGTTTGACCGTCTGTTAAAGTTATTTGAAGATAAAGTGTTTCTCTTGTCACTTCCTCTTGGTCAGTAATAATTATTTCTCCTGTTGGTAAACAATCTTCCCAGTCCAATTCTAACCCTTTGCATATCCTTTTAAAGGATTCAACTGAAATTGGTTTACCCTGAAAAAACTTGGTGACAGTAGTTCTAGATGAATGATATTTAGCAAAATTAGATTTTGATTCAAATCCTAGCCTAATTAAAGCCGTTTCGGCCTTCTTTAGTCCTTCATAAGAAGCTGTAACGACGATTCTTTTCTTTTTTTTATCATTATTAGGGCTTCTCATCACCTAAAAAATATATACAGCACGTTCAGCTTGAGTGCGGTAGAGCATTGGTAGGTAAGATACGCGCACCACAAGAATTTTATCATTAATATCTGTATTTTGTGAATATCAGTAACTACTGTAGTTTGCAGGTCATTTTTGAATGAAACTTCTGCAAAACGGTTATCTTATCTCTCCAAGTTGTCTAAAACGAATGCACAAATACCGACAACGTTATTTATTTATTTTCCCATAAGTTAATCATAAAATAAACAAAAGATAGTCATTACTTACACAGGGGTTGAAATTTCTAGATTTACAATGAAATAAGTAAATCTAGGTGGAACTATCTTATGTTAAGAATCTTTTCAACCCACAGGCTTTTTGCATTTCTACTGATTGGTTTAATGATTACCTCCTGTGGTGGAGGTACATCAAGTAATACCCCCAGTACAGGTACATCTAGCGGTACATCTAATAATACTTCTGGTGGAGGTACTACTAGTGGAGGTAGTACTAGTGGAGGTGGAACATCTAATCTTGCTGAAAAAGCTGAAATGGAATGGCAATTATATCAAAGTGATTGTAGTTCAGCTGGACCTATTCCTGCGAAAACCTTTAGTGATGGTTCAAGAGGGAGATGTACATTCGGCGTGCCTAGTGGCGAGTTTGGAAATAGTATTAGTCGACCACGAGCTTTTAGAGATTGATACAGCATACAACCAAGCAGTTGCTTTTATCAGGAGTTAAAGTCGTAGGTTGGGTGTTGTAGGTTGGGTAGAGCGACAGCGAAACCCAACATTTCCAAAAATAACTTAACCAGCAGTTTGCGAAAAACAAAAATAAGATTAATAAGCGCACCACAAAATTTTTATCACTAATATCTGTATATCAAAATATTGTCAACCGCTGTAACTACATAACCTGCAAAATGATAAATGAAAAAAATAAATACTTTTCCTCACATATCATTACTAGAGCGCTATTTAATCTCAGAAATCATCCCGATTTTACTATTTACCATCGTTATTGTTACTGTTGTTGCGGAATCAATTGGTATATCATTCGAGCAATTTAGTTTTCTCCTGACGGAACAAATATCTTTGGGTACTTTAATATATTTACACATTCTTAAAGTACCTGAGTTTATTGTTTTGGCTGTACCAATTGCTATTTTAATGACCACAATATTCGTTTATGATAAATTATCAAGTACCAGGGAAATTATTGCTTTACAAAGTTGTGGAATAAGTTTGTATAAATTAATCTGTCCAGCGATTCATCTAAGTCTTATTCTTTCATTAATCCTATTTATTGTTAATGAGAGTATTGTCCCTATCTCTAACTATAAAGCTGCTATTACTTTAGAAAAAGCGATGAATATAAATAGATGGGATATTAAAAATAATGACATTGTTTATAAGGAATTAGCTAACAGGAATCATGAACAAATATCAGATGAAAATAATTATCTTAAATACCTCTTTTACGCGGAGAGATTTAGCAATGGAAAAATGAAAGAAGTTACCTTATTAATTAGAGATACCCAAGGATTAAAGGTAATTATAAAATCTAAATTCGCTGAATGGAATCAAGGAGAAAAATATTGGTATTTCTATGACGGTATCAAGAGTATAATTAATCCAGATGGTTCTTATGGTCAGGGAATTAAATTTGATAAAATTGCTGTTGATCTTTCTCATATATCTTCACAATTTCAACTCGATAGGGAAAGATTAGATGACAGAGAAATGAATATATTACAAATTTATCAACGATTGTTAGTTGCGAAAAAAGCCGGGGATATTCCGAATGTAATCAAATTACAAGTTAATTTTCAAAAAAGATTTACCCTACCATCTTCCTGTGCTGTATTGGCTTTATTAGGTGCAGCTATAGGAATTAATTTACAACCAAGAATTAAATATAATAGTTTGACAATTACTTTAGTAATTCTCTGGTTAATAAAAATATTTGAGGCGATTATTCATGCTTTGATTATATCAGAAAATATCTCAATTTATGCAATGTGGCTACCAAATATTTTGGCTACAGTTTTTGGCTTCTATATATTAATTAAAAAAATTTAGGTAATTGGTAATTGGTCATGGGTAATTGGTAATTGGTAATTGGTGATAAAATCCCGCTTTCATCCTGTTTATCCTTTAATCCTGGACATCCTGATTCTGGCGTTGTGCCTAACTAAGTAGGTGAACGGAAAAAAACCAACATAAGTAACGAAAAGTAAAGTTGCCCGAAACCTCTTTTCTGTTCCCTGTTCCCTGTTCCCTGTTCCCTTGTCATAACGACAATTTCTAACGCCAACCTACTTAGCAACTTACGCTATTAGGATCAATCCCCTGAGATCGCAAATAAGCTATTAACCGTTCCTTTTCCTGACGTTCCTGTTCTGCTCGTTGGTGTTCCTGTTCAGCCCGTTGGTGTTCCTGTTCAGCCCGTTGGTGTTCCTGTTCTGCTCGTTGGTGTTCCTGTTCAGCCCGTTGACGTTCCTGTTGAATCAATTCTACAGCCCAAGGTAACAAATTACCTGTTTTATCCCACCATCGCAACCAATAGCCAGTACGACCTTCCTTTGCACCTCTCCATGTTCCTAAAAATAGTCCCATGGTATCAACCCAATGACGACCATTCTCATCTGGTTGCTTTAATTCATAACGTCCATTTTCCAATTGATAATATTCTAATAATCCCCCCTCTGGCTCAAAAATTATATAAGTGGTGATTTGTAAAATTTGTTCATAAAAAAACCATTTTCCTGGTGGATAGATACGTTTAACTGAATATTCCCCACCGTCTTGATCTGATAAAAACTCTATGACTATTGCCGGTACATCCCCTTCTAAGTTGGGTGTATAACTTTTCCTGTCAGGTAATATCTCTTTCACTGAAGGTATGTATACCCAATCTGGTGCTTTAGCCACAAATTGCCCATTTAATGTGGCACATAGCCCAAAATTAGCCGCAATTAACATCTGTGGTTGTATAAATCCACTGATTTCTAAACTTTCACGCAAAGCCCCCGCTAAAAGTGGTTGTCCTGTATTTTCCACTGGTTCGTCCTCTAACTGAAAATCATCAGGTAAGGCTTCCCAGGAGATGACCAGTCCAGTGTGTGATTTAATTTCACTGAGTAGGGTTGCCATAAGCACCATAAAGGTTGATTTATTCTGATTTTATCAGATGATATGATTCTTAAAGAAGAATATTGATTAATTAAATATCTGTTGAATGCCAGTATTTTCCCTGTAGCGGGAGTAGAGGAATTAATCAAGACTTATTATATTCAATAGATCATTAATAGTCTAAAACCATCCTTCTTGTTCGAGGGTTTCGATTAATTGTAAACCGCGAGGATCTCCTACTCCCAGAAGCGCGGCTTTAGTGTCTTCTCTCACTCCTAAGTCTTTGTCTTCAGCAAAAGCTTGAATTAGTGCGTCTATGGCTGTAGCATAGACGACATTAGAAGGTAGTTCTTTACAAAGCTGGCCGATTGTCCAAGCGGAGTTACTACGCACGGCAGCTACAGGGTCTTTAACCAAGGCTTCAATCAGGGCAGGAATAGCACCTACAATGGCTTCATAACCTACTTCTGTCATCTGTGCTAGGGCGCTGGCTGACCAGAGACGAACTGCGGAAATATCGGTTCTGAGGGCATCTGTGAGGGGTGCTAAGGAACGAAAATCACGACAGTTTCCTAAAGCCCATACTACTCCTTTGCGAACATAACCATTCCAATCGCGGTTGAGTTGGGTAATTAATGGTGCTACGGCTTCCGGGGACGGGTTGCGGCCGATACCATAAGCGGCGCTGACTCGTACCAGAGGACAGTTATCGGTTAAGAGGTGGATGAGATGGGGTGTAGCTCGTTGATCCTGAAGATCGCAAAAAGCACGCGCTGCTAACATCCGCTGTTGGGGCTGGGGATTTTTCAGGAGTACCAGCATCAATTCTACATCAGGTTTTTCTACTTCTGATTCATTAAGTGGTTCTATTTGGTCTAGGGGGGTAATAAGCTCCCCTTCGGTATCAAGTAGGCTTAGTTCGTATTCGTCGTACATAATGATTCCACTGTAACCCCTATTCCTGGATGCTGGTAATTCATGAATTACTAATTGTTAATTGTCAATTGTTAATTGTCAATTCTCACGCGACTAAAGTGATTTTACCATCCAGAGGGATTGTTCTTGATAACCGAGTTGATGATAAAGATCTAATGCGGGTATGTTTGTTTGAAATACTTGTAGTCCGATTTTTCCGTATCCCCTTTGTTTAGCCCAGTTTTCTATATAATTCATTAATGCTTTACCAATACCTCTATGGCGATATTCTGGCATCACATAGAGAAGAAAAATATGGGGATGGCGATCGCCCCTGACCTGATCTATAGCATTTCCCACCCAAAGACAGCCTATGGGTGATTGGTGCTGATTTTTTGTTTCCTGTTCGTCATATACCCACCATAAAGGGGTATCACGGGAGAAATATTGTTCAACGGTACGGGTTAGGTGAGAAAAGTTTTGATTGGGAAATTGTTCTTGGTAAGTCCGCTCCATGAATTTTACCAAGAGGGCTTGATCTACAGTAGAACCTTGCTCAATAGCATAGCCTGGGAGTAAATTCAAAATAGACTGATTCCCCAATTACTTAATTATAATCCCAATAGGTGCGGGGGCTGCCATGTCCGATGGTAAAAAGATTCGGGCGCTGACTGCGACCAAAGCAAAGGTAAAAATCAAGACTGCAATCAAAGGAGCGATATATTGACGTAAAAAGGCCATGGTGTTTTGAATAAATAGGAACTATCTTGATTTTAGCAATTATTCCAATTTGGTGAAGGCTGGCTAGGATTCCTGATTTTGGTCTAATTCATCTAAGACCTTTTCACAATACCAATTTTCTGGCATTCCGGGAACATTTTCTTTAGCTTGTTGAATGAGTCTTTCCGCAGCAGCCACATCTCCAGATAATCTAGCAATTAGGCGATTTTTTAAGTAATTGCTGGTAAATTCTGCGTCTGGTTGCTTGGGTATGGTGGGAGTGACTGTTTTTTGGGTTTCTCGTCGTAATTGCCAAAATAAGACGTAATAGAGCGCACCAAAAATCAGGATCAGGCTAATTGTTCCTAGTAGTGTGAAGGGATTAAAATACAGGTGTTGGAGAACTAATTGTGAGATCACATAGCCCAGTAATAAACCCGTGACTATGAGAACAAATGTACCAGCAATAATAATTACTTGAGGTCCCATATATCTTCTTCTTCCAGTCCTGGTCTGTTAATTGCTAACGGTTTGGGATGCCAAGGGGCAACCATCGGTAATAGTAGCAAACCAGGTAACGCTGCCACAAGAGAGAGCAAGAAAAATGTCGGCCAACCTCTGGCTGTAGCCCAACTACCGGCGGAGGCGGAAAGTACGTCTCGACTAATGGCCATGAGACTGGAGAATAAAGCAAACTGAGTGGTTGTGAATCGGTGATTACAGAGACTCATTAAAAAGGCGACTGTAGCGACTGTGACTAATCCAGCAGAGAAGTTTTCGATGTTTACAGCGATCACTAGTAGGGAATAATCTTTTTTATTAGCGATCGCCAGGGCATAATAACCTAAGTTACTGAGTAATTGCAGCGCTCCAAATACCCACAAACTGCGATTTAAGTTAATTTTGGTCATGATCACACCCCCAGCTAATACGCCGACGGTGGTAGCAATAAATCCCATTCCTGCTTGAATTGTGCCGATTTCGGTTTTGGTAAAGTCTATTTCTCGTAAAAATAGGTTGGCTGTAATGCCGACTAGGGAATCACCTAGTTTATAGAGGAGAATAAAACCTAGTGTTAAACTGGCTTGTTTGATGCCAAAGCGGTGAAAAAATTCTTTGAAAGGTAGAAAAATAGCTGTTTGTAAGTTTTGAAGGGGACTATCTTCTGTAATTTCATTGAGGAGGGAGTTTGGTAATAATAATGATGCTGTAATCCAAGCGACTAATAATCCTGCTAGTAACCAATAAAATACAGGTTGGGGAATGAAACCAACAAAAACGCCAGCAATTAACCCTGCTACTAGTAAAGTGATCAGGACTATAAAAATCACGTCTTCCCTGGAAATGGGTGCTAGTTGTGTTTTGTCTTGCAGTTTGTGTTCTCTGGGCGACAATAGGGTGGTAAATATACTTCCTGCCATAATTACTGCCATGAGGAAATATACGACATTCCAAGGTAAGTAATCTGCTAAGACTAAGGCGAGGGAACTGGTAATAAATAGGGCGATACGGTAGCCTAATACCCACACAGATGCACCTGGTTGAGCCTCTAGGGGGTTTAAAATATCCGTACGGTAGGCATCCCCAGCGATGTCCTGAGTGGCACTGAGGAAGGTAATAATCAGGCAGTTGATGGCGAGGATTTGTAATATCTGGTCGTTTTGGGCTGGTTGTTGAATGGCAAGGGTAGCGATCGCTAATACTAACCCAATTTGGGTGATAATTAACCATCCTCTTCTTCCATCTAAGAATGGTGGTGTAAATCTATCTAATAGCGGCGACCACAGGAATTTTAAGGAATAAGGTAAACCTAATAAGCCAAATAAGGTAATGCTGGCAATATCAACTTTAGCATCTTGCATCCATAGTTGTAGGGTTCTACTGGTAAGAAATAGGGGCAGACCTGATGCAAAGCCTAGTAATAGTAGAGCAACCATTTTCTGGCTTTGGAAGGCCTGTCGCAGTGCTTGAATTTCTTTCATAGAGATGATCTTGCTATGCCGGCTAAAGAAAGTAAAATCATGATTTTACTTTCTTTGTGGATAGTTCAATTAGATCTTCAATTTTCTTAATATTCTGATCTCCTGCTAGGTAGCCAATACCTCTATGTAAGTGTAAGCGAAATTGGATAATTAGGGTCTCTCTATCTGTATCTAAACCGTCATTGTAACACCGTTGTTTGAGTGCTAACAGCAGAATATCCGCTATTTCTCCCCCAAAAACCCGCCATGTCATCTCCACGTTGCTATCTTGGGGAATAGGTACAGGCGACGGCGCTGCGGGTTCTGCAAGAGAACGACAAAAAGCCCACCGACATAATATGTTCCATTGTTCGATTTTGGTGCTGCGTTTGAGTTTGAGTAGTTGTTCTTTGGCTGTTTGGGAAAGTTTGATTCTTTCTATTGGTGATTCCATGATTTTAGTAATTAGTAATTGGTAATTGGTAATTGGTAATTGGTAATTGGAAAAATCTATTAGTCATTACCAATCGAATTTAAATAAGCATTTAACTTGGCGGGAAGTTCATGAATTATCGGTTTGAGAATATTTACTTGTTCAACTGTTAATAAATTACGGCCATAAGCAAGCCGCAACCAATGAATTGTTTCATTAAGAGAACCTCTAGCTATTTTAATAAAGCGTTTATTGTCTTGAAAGTTATAACGTCCTCTACCCTCTGCTATATTTGCTCCAATGCTATCTGCTGAACGCACAATCTGCTTACCAATTGTATCTTTACTAAAATTATCCCATCCCATAACCACTTTCCAAATTTCATTTGCTAATTTTTCCGATAATTTATACACTTGTAACTCTTCAAAATCTGGTCTACCCATTACTCACTACCCACTACCCATTACCCATTACCCATTACCCATTACCAAAAATAACCGGGTTTGATTGTGGTTTCTCGTTTGTTGGAGTTATATTGGAGTAAGTATTCACGGGCTATGGCTTCGGTTTCTTTGAGGTTTTGATATTCTTTTTTAGCGATTTCGGTGTCGGTGGAAAGGAGAATTACTTGATGACTGGCTGAGGGAAAGTATCTTTCTACTAGGTTGTTACGGTGGGAGGAGTCTAGTCTTCCTAAAGGGGTGTCTATGGCTATGGGTAAACGTCTTCCTGATACTTTAGCTAATCCCCACAAAAATGCGATCGCTAATAGTTGTTTTTCTCCTGCTGAAAGCCGATGTTTGGGAACCGGTTTTCCATTGTAATCATATAATGATAAGCTGAAGCTTTTACTGTCTATGGCTATGCGATGTACTAGGTCTGATTTATGTAATAAATATAGAAAACAGTTTTTTACTTCTTCTTCTAATTTATTCAATTTTCTCAGGGTTAATCTTTCTCGAAATATCTTTAATGTTTGTTGAACTTTTGTCGCCGAATCAATAATATGTTCACTATTTTGATATTTAAGATTTTCTACTGTATATTCATTTAATTCTTGTCTCAATTTCTTGGTTTCTGCTTCTAATTCTATCAGTTTTTGATTCATCATTTCTGCTTGATATCTAATTTGATTAAATCCAGTTTGTGCCTGTTTAACTGCTTTTTGTAGTTTTATATATTCCTCTGGTGCGGCCGCTGTTTGTACTTGTCTTTCTAGGGTGAGTATTTCTTCTTCATAATTAGTTAATTCATCTAATTGTTTTTGGGCTGTATTTTGACCAATTTGCAACCGATAGGTTATATTGTCAACTAAACTTAAACTTTCTTCATCTGCATTTAACCAGGTATTTTCTGTGGATGATTTATTGCTATATAAGTTATTGATGTCCTCAGCTAAAAAAGATTGAATATTACTAATTTTAGTATTTTCTAGATTTAATTGTTTTAGCCAATTCATTAATCTTTCATCTCTCGCAATTAAGACATCTTTAGCTAATTGAATTTGTTGAGTTTTCAGTTCTTTTTCTCCCTGTCTTTGAATTTGAGATAATAAAGGACTAATTAACGCTAAAGGTAAAACATCACCAGCTAATTCACATAAGGACTCACGAACATTATTAGCAAGTTTGATTTTCTCTTCTCTTTGTTTTTCTAATTGACTACGTTCAGCAGCAATTTTACCACCTTCGTTCACAAATTTATCTAAAGCTTCTTCCTCAATTTTTTCTAATTCTGCAACTTTTATATTAACAGTTGCTAGTCTTTGCCGATTATTTTCATATTCTTGCTGTTTTTCATGAAGTTTAGTCTCAATTTCTTCTAATTTACCTAAATCTTTATTATCTGCAAATTCTCGTTTTTTGCGATTCACTAAAATCTCTAAATCAATTGCTAATTTATCTGCTAATTCTAAACCCAAAAGTCCATTAATTGCATCAATAACTATGGGTGGCGGTATTTCCTGTTCTGCAAGTTCTTTGACTTGTTCACCGTCAAAAAGAAATAAATTAGAAATGCCTAAAGGTAGGATATTCTCTATATATTCATCCCAAATATTAACTAAGGAATCAATTGGCCAAGTTTCATCATCTCCTAAAATACCTAAATGGTCTTTACCGTCTTTCGGATTTTTTTCCCAAGTCCGTACAACTCGATATTGTATGGGTTTATCTTCTTCAATATGTTCAAAAACTAATTCAATTCTAGTTTTTTCTGTGGGGTTAGCTTTACTGTTGACACATTGGGTTAAAAAATCACTATAACTGAGATTTCCTCTAGTTGAACATTGGGCGCGTTGTCCATATAATGCGAGGCGAATGGCATCTATTAAGGTGGTTTTTCCGCCACCATTCATTCCCCCTAAAAGGATAATTGGGCGGGCGTTATCTTCATCAATTTGGGGGTTGAGGTTGATGATTTGTTTACCAGCATAAGGACCGAAGTTTTGCAGAACTAATTCTAGGAAGATCATGGTTTTTTGTTGTTTTTTTGTGTTTTTTTAACGAACCACTCCAGGCGCAGAGGACGCAGAGGAAGAAAGATGTTTATCTCGTTCCCTGGCTCTGACAGGGAATGCTTTCAAGAGGCTCTGCCTCTGTTATAATTAGTTGAGATAAAATCTCAAAATTGGCTTTCCTAGCTAGGGGACAGGAAGGAAGAATATAGATTAAATGAACCACGAAGGAACGAAGAACACAAAGGAAGAAGGAAGAAGATAATTAATCTTTTAGTGGGAAGGAAGTGTTTTATTCATCTGGGTTCTTTTGTGCATATTTGAAATTAGCCCAAGTTTGTGGTTTACTCTCTTCTTTATTGGGGGTATCTCTTAATGTTAATTGTTTGACTTTTTCCCGCACTGTAGCAACATCACCTTCTAATGCTGCTTGTCGTAAATCTCTTTTTAAATGGGCATTTCTAATGGCTACTTCTGGAGAACGGGAACTTGTATCAAAGCATTTTTCCAGGCTTTCGTAAATACCCACACGGCGAGTTTTTTTCTTAAATTGTCTTTCTGTATCTAATAGTCTAGCCATTAATTCTAAGTGCATTCCGTCACCTTCACAAATTTCTTCTAATACTCCCCATTCATCACTACCAAGTATACTTTGATCTGCGCCAGGACGGGGATCTTTAAATACTTCTCCTGTCACTTCTTCATATATTCGGGGTAAACTATCATCAAATTCGTGTCTTTCTTCTAACCAGATTCGGCGAATTTCACTTAATTCTTCTATAGTAAGTAGGGTGATGTCACGCATATTTTCTGGTGCTGTTTGACGAATTTGCTTTTCAACTTTTAGCAGCTTTCTTAACCAATCTTCCCGCGCTTCTTTAAGATATGGACCAGGAATAGGTTCAATAGATACTTCACCTTCTAAATTACGTTCATACAGTTGGACACCTCCACGTCTACGGCGAAAATCTCTCCGGTTACGGTTCTCTTCTAAATCTAATTCTTTGCGAAAATCTAATAATGGTTGCATCCATTCTTTTTCTTCATCATTTTGAATCATTGCTGTTAATGATTTATCTTGACTAACAAGAGTACAAACCCAGCAACCAAAACGGGAACTTCCACAACTGGGAGTAGTTGTATCAACAACTAAAGGACATTCATTATCAGCAGATGCACCTCGATAAATAGCAAATAATTCTTTATTACTGTATTTCCAGGGATTTTCCCATTGCATTAAATAAATCCATACATCATCATTTTCCCAATCTTCAATAGGACTATAAACTAAAGAGTTTGGTAAATTCATATTAGGACTTAGATGATCTCTTACTCTCTGGGCTTCTAACTTTTTCATTCTATGGGCGCGTTTTAAGCTCTCAGCTTTGCGCGTTCCTAATACAACAATTGCTTCTCCATTATTACGAACAACATCACGAATAAACCGATTAGAAGGATTAATTTTAAGACGTTCTGTACACCAACGAAATTTTCCTCTTGGGGCTGGATAACCCTTACCAATTAAACCTACCCAAAATGTTTCTTTAAAATCTGGACTTAATAAATGGGGTTCAAATGGTAATCGTTGCTTTTGTGACTCAAATTTCATTTGTTCTAACGAATTACGTACCCAAGCCGCAACAATAGGATTTTCTACAAGTGTGTCTGTAGTAATGACATATATTTTTTTAGTTCTTTTTTCCGGTGGGAGTTCAGAAATTGCATTCCAAATAAGCTGTAAAGTAGCAGTGCTGTCTTTTCCGCCGGAATAGCCTACCACCCAAGGTATCTCATCTAAACAATACAATTCTTGAATTTCTGTAGTCAAAGCTTGGATATACTCCACTAACTCTGGTACAGTACGATTTTGCTGATTTTTATTTTCTGGCTGTTGTGAATAAGTCATTTTTCCCCTACTTGTAGATACATGAACCTAAAATCAATACTTCCCCGTAGCATAATGGAATTATTTAGTATATAAATAAACATATATTTACGCGTGTAACATAATATTTTTAAAAATAACATCATTAGTATCCATTTTTTTGGATAATAAAGCAACAATTAGTCAATAAGTTTTTAAAAATTAACATGAATGATAGTACAAATACACTAAATAATCAACTCGCTAATAAGTATCTAGAACGGGAAAATAACGATAAACAGGTATTAGCTTTACTGCTAGACCGATTTTTAGAGAAAAAAGACCAAATTCTTGTCCAAAAAACCGAAATGGGTGGTACAGAGGCTTATATAGGTTCTGTCACCTTGGAATGGTTCGCGGGACGGGTACATTTTGCGTCAGGTTTACCTCTCCTGCAAAAAAAGTACAACCCAGATACGGAAAATATTGAAATTGATGCTGATAGCATTGATGAAATTCAACAACGTCCTGTTGACTGGTCACGTCAAGCACCGTTAGTACAGTATTTAGCAGCGAGAAAAAACCATAAATTTCCGGCTGTTTTGGTGGTAATTAATCAACCTTGGGTAGATAACCCCAAAGCAGCGGAGTGGGATAGTCAAGGACGGGCTAAAAAAGCGACAACTGATTTTATACCTTTAGATAAAGATGGTAAAGTCGGTTTACTAAATATTTCTGAAGAGAATGTGACAATTTATGCTTTAGATGGTCAACATAGATTAATGGGTGTACAGGGCTTAATGGAATTAATTAAATCTGGTAAACTCCAACGTTATAAAAAAGATAAAACTGCTGATGAAACTTTTATTACTTTATCTGATTTGATAGATAAATATCAAGTAGAACCTGCTTATTTACAAAGTTTATCTAAAGAAAAAATTGGTATTGAATTTATTTGTGCGGTCAATGCTGGAGAAACTCATACAGAAGCAAAACGACGAATCAGATCAATTTTTGTTCATGTAAATTTGATGGCTGCACCTTTAAGTAAAGGTCAGTTAGCACAATTAAATGAAGATGATGGTTTTGCTATTGTAGCGCGAAAAATTGCCGTTACACATCCACTTTTAGAACAAAAACCAAATCGCAATTCCCGTGTTAATTGGAATAGTGCCACAGTAGCCGCTAATTCTACGGTTTTAACCACTCTGCAAGCCCTACAACATATGTCTGAAAGATATTTGGGACAAAAGTTCCCTCACTGGAAACCTTTAGAAAAAGGGTTAATTCCCATGCGTCCAGAAAATGAAGAAATTCAGGAAGGAATTGCAGATTTTAGATTACTTTTTGATCATTTAGCTAATCTTCCCAGTTATAAAATATTGGAACATGAAGAGACAACAGTTTTACGTCGCTTCCATTTTGAAAAAGACGGAGGTGAGGGAAATATGCTATTTCGTCCAGTTTCTCAAATTGCTTTAGCGCAAGCTTTGGGAAATTTAGTATTTAAAAAAGGTTTTGCTTTGATGGATATTTTTAAAAAGTTAGAAAAATTTGACCGTCAAGGGGGTTTTAGTGGTATGGAATATCCTCAATCTTTATGGTATGGGGTTTTATATGATCCGAATAAAAAGCGGGTACAGGTAGTAGGAAAAGATTTAGCTGTGAAGTTATTGATTTACATTTTGGGGGGAATGACCGAAAAAATGGAAATTACTGCTTTACGTAAGGCTTTAGCCAATGCTAGAACCATAGAAGAACAAACTATAGGTTTTGATGGTAAGTTTGTCAAACCGCAAGATGTAGGACTACCGATTATACTGAGTTAAGCAAGTTAGCTAGTAACATTACTCTGGATTTTATACTGATGCTTAATATCACTATTGTTGTTTACTATATTTTTAATATAGTTCGGTATACGGGGTTGATATGACTCAATTAAACGAAGAAAATAACAACGATATTACTCCTGAAATAAAAGCTCAGTTTAGCTCATTTATAGAACCATTCTTTTCTAAATACCATCGTGAACGCTGTTATCCAGGGTTGATTTTGCGCCACGGTAAGCGACAAATGCTACAAATTAATATACCACCCGGAGATTTTCCTGCACTTTTGGTAATCAAACCTGCTACTGAGAATGATCCTGATTCAGGTAGACAACGCCCAGAAGTACCAGGCCATGCTGACGAGATCAAAAATTATATTATCGAGCAAGCACAAAAAGGGAAACCTTGGATTTTGGGGACATTGACAGCAAATGTAGCTCTAGGAAAAATAAATATTCTTGAATTTGGGAGAGGTATTTGTTTAGTTGTAATCCCTCGTGGAGTAAAGTTAGAGATTACAGATGGTCAACATCGTAAGAGTGCTATTCAGAAATTAATTGAAGGTGATCTAAGTGACTTAATTAGTGATGATGATTTTCCAATTACATTGGTTTTAGAAGGAGATATTGATCAGTGTAAAAAAGATTTTCGAGATATGGCTCAAACAAAACAACTAGATAAAGCTTTGCTATTGTCATTTGGTGTATCTGAAGGTCGTGTTGGTATTACTAAAAAATTGGTAGAACAAGTACACATCTTTCATAAAAAGACAGATAAGGTTCATGATAATCCTCGTGTTACCAAGGGATTTATTTACACAAATAACTACATAGCTAGGGCTGTAAGTTGTGCTTTTACTAATAATCCCGAAGCTGAACTTAGCGACTATGATGTAGTGATATCGTCTAACTCCCTGGCTAATTGTCTCAATGGGTTTTTCTATGAATGTAGTAATACTAGATATATTTCTGTAAAAAAAGCAGAAGATTTGACTGTTGCTGAGATCAAGAAATTTAAGGATGAATGTCTATTGGGTGTGAGTGTGGGACTGGAAGTTTTGGCTAGACTACTACATTTAACTTACAACAAAGACAGTAGTTATTTTGATGAAACAAAAGTTTCCCAACTTGCAAAAATAGCTTGGACAAGAGATAATCCAATTTGGGAAAATACTTTAATCAGAATAGATCCTAACCCAAAAAATCCGAATAAGCGTTATAAACTATCTACAGGTGCAAATGCAGTAACAGATGCAGTTAAAAAGATCAAATATGAATTAGGATGGACAGATAACTCTTCTTGTTAAACATACCCTAACTCAACTGAGGAATTTAGTTAAATCAAATTCCTCGTCCTCTTTTGGATTATTTGCTCTTTCATAACTGAGAAATAGTAAAATCCGCTCAGAATAATCTACCGCACCTCTTAACTCATTTTGTAATATTTCTAGTCCACCATTAGCGTATTCTTCAAAAATTCCATTACGTTGTTTTTCGTGTTCTTCCCCATGAGGAGACAAAATAATAATATCTTGAGTTTCTGTAATTCCCAATAATTTAATTAATATATCATGTCCCATTGTGGCAAAAACTTCTAACCTAATTGGAGCAGGTTCACGTTTAGAAATTTCCCCCAAAGGAATACGCTTTTTATACTTTACACCCAAAGCAGCCGCAAAAACAATCACATCAGCGAAAGTCTGAAAAGGACCAGTTCCCCCATCAGCAGAAGTTAAACTTTTTACCAACTCAGCTTTATCCTTAGCAACCCTGATTCTACCAGTTTCCGCCATAATTATAAAATCTACACCCTTAACATCATAAACCAACGCTAACTTACTAATACCACAATCTTACCCTCTTCTTTGCGACTGTGCGCGAAACAAAGAATCAAAAAACATCCTCATAAACCAGAGAAAGAGGAAAAGTAAAATCAACACTAACTAAATGTACCTCATCACCCTCAACAAAAGGATGTAACTCCCATAAACCCCTATCATTTAACCGAAAACAATCCAAACCTACCTTATCAGCACTAATTAAAACATATTCCTGCAAAGTTGGAATCTGTCTATATAACTGAAACTTACCCCCCCTATCATAAGCTTCCGTACTCGAAGAAAGCACCTCAACGACTAAACAAGGAAATTGAATAAACTTAATCGCTTTTTTATCTTTAGGGTGACAACTAACAACAACATCAGGATAAATAAACGGACCATTTTCCGATATACCCACTTTAGCATCTGCCATAAAAGGACGACAATTACCACCACGCAAATGATTTTTCAACCCAGAAGCTAAATTTAAAGCAATAGTAGTATGAGGAATAGTTCCCCCAGTCATAGCAAAAACTTCACCATTGATATATTCATATTTAATATCTTGCTTTTCCTCCCACTCCAAATACTCCAAAGGACTCATATAACTTGTATCAAAATTAGCAACCATAACATTTACCTCCTGATTTTCCGTAAAATAAATTAACTAAATAAATTAACTAAAAATTTGCAACAACCAGCGATTAACTTCACCATCATCTTGAGTTAAACTACGTTGAATAGCTTCCTGAACAATAGCTATTTGTAAACCTGGTAAAACCTTGGACTCCTCAATTCTTCTACTCCCACCGTCAATAATTTCAAAAGCAATAATATCATTATTATTAGCATTCATTACCCAATATTCCTTTACACCTAATCGTTCATAGAGTAGTCGCTTAAAACCCAAATCATCATTAATAGAAGAAGCAGCAACTTCTACCACTAGAGTCGGCGCTGCTAACTCATTAATATTGACAGGAGAATTATTCAAAGGTGGAAATTTGATTTTATCCCCAATATAAAAAGCTAAATCAGGTTGACATTCTCCTTCACTCGTCCTGCGAAAACTGGTATTTACCCAACCTTTAATTTTAATGTTTTTCAATGTCGCATAAAAATTCACAACATTTGCAACAACATTATGATTATTTCCATGAATTGAACCAACTGGTAACATTTCTACCCTCATATAATTTTGATAAAAATAAAATCTTCCGTGCTGATAATCAGAATGTTCAGCAACTTCCAGAAATTCATCCCAACTTACCTTTACCCAACTATCTGTCACCAAACTTAAAGAACTAACAACCATAATTTTCTTCCTCCTTTGCGACTTTGGGTGAGATATATTAATTCCGTTCCACTTCAACAATTTCCGTATATTCAAAACCATTCAAACTCTGTCGCACCAAAGAATATCGTTCCCCGTGTAACTCAATAAAATCCTGTTCACAATTAGGCTTAGAAGAATAATAAACCAAAACATATTCCTTCCCGATTTTATCAACAATTTCCTCCTCAACTTCTATCCTCCATTGAGTTTTAGTCACCAACACAACCAACTGATTTGCTAACTTAGGAATAGTACGCGCAATGTGACGACGGGAATTAGCATCTAAACTCCCAAAAGGGGAATCCATAACAATGGGAAAAGTGCTACTATCGGGAACCATCATCATTTTTTTCTTCTCACTCCACTCGCGCACCTTATCAATAATACTAGCAATGAAAGACAGACTTAGAATTTGATTTTCTCCCGTAGAAGCTGCGACTGGTGCTTCAATTCCCGTGGTATTTTCCACTAAACTTAATTCATAGTTTTCGCTAATTTTGGGAATATAGGGAGTAAAAGAAATCTCTGAAAAGATTTCCTGTACTCGCTGTTCCAATTGCAGACGAAACTGATTTTCTTGACGGTTTTTCACTTCTGACAATCGTTCAATAGCATCCTGAGTAGCATTAATACGACGCTGTGATAAAAATTGTTTTTCCTCATTTTGTTTTTGCTTAGATATTTGTTTGATCAAAGTATCCATACTTATTTTTAAGTGAGAAAGTTCCTGGTGATTTGCACCTTGTTCCCGATTTAATTCATCAATTTTAGATTCAATTTCATCCAGACGTTTTTGTAAATTACTAATTTCCTCATTGGGATCTTTTCGTAATTGTTCTTCAATAGTTGTTAATTCCAATTCGACTTGATTGAGATTTTCCCTCAACTGTTGAATTCTTAATTGTTCCCTATCCGCTTCTTCCCAAAAAGCAACAGCTTGTTTATCAATTTCATCAACTTGTGCGCTCATTCTAATTGCGGTTTCTTCTACAGTTGAAGAACCGGCTTTTCGCATGAGATTCTTCACATGAAAATGAGTATGAGTTCCTTCCCTTAAATCTGCACCACAAATACAACGTCCAGTATTCAGTAAATCATTGACAAATTCCCGCGAAATCCCTGCTGTTAATTCACCACGTTTTTTTAAATCTGTAAATATTTCCCGAAATTTAGCGGTAGTTTCTGTTAGCAAAACAGTATAACCCCGTGCGGAAATAACTTTTTTTAAATTCTCCCGTGTTTTTTTCAATTCTGATCGCAAACTATTTCTTTGCGATTCTAAATTTTGCCTTTTTTCCTGTAATTCTTTAACAGCACTCAATTCTCTTAGTTTATTACTGACCTCCTTTTTAAATACCTGTTGATATTCTAATTCTTGATTTATTTCCGTTTGACGTTTATTAATGGTTTCAATTTCTAATTCTTGTTTTTGTTGCTTGGTCAATAACTGTTTAGTTTCTGAATCACCAATATTTTTAAACTCAGTTTCTAAAGACTTTTTTGCTTCTTTCAAGTGTTTAATAGAAAGTTCAATTACTTCCACACCTAAAAAAATTCTAATTGCTTCTGCAATTTCCGCTTTATTATGAGAACGCACAATTTCCTCAATACGTTCACCGTCAAAGAAAAAATATTGATGTAAACTTAATGGTAGAATTTGGGTAATGATTTCCTCTGGAAACTGATTAGGAATTTTCCATTGACCATCATCTCCACCTAACCACATAGTTAACTGAGTCTTACCAGTTTCTATTAAATCACTTTGGTTTTTATAGACTCGACAACCACGTTTAGCACGATAGCGAATATTTTCATGTTCCCAACCAATTTCTACTGAACATTCTACAGGTTGACCAGGTTGAGATTCTGCGATCGCCCGTTTATTTACTAACTGTTCGGTTGACGCAAAAGCAGCACTAAATTTCTCATATAAAACCCAAGTAAACCCATTCAAAATACTAGTTTTACCTGCTCCATTACTACCATAAATCATCGTTGTATTGCGAATATCTCCATTAGCTAAAATTATCTCTGGAGTTTTTCCATAAAAGGAACGAAAATTACATAATTTAATAGAAGTTAGCCTCATTGTACTGCTTCCTTAACAATTGTGAGAATATCATCATTAATATGGCCTTTGCTTTTTCTATCTAATCTACTTTTTTCTAATCTCCAGACTTTTTCAATAATTTGCTTTACCTCTGGTGGTGCGCTGGAAATTGGTTCTTGAACATCTTCAATATTTGATTCTGGTATCATCCTAAAAATGCAATCAATGTTTCTTTTATTTTAACCAGTTTTGATATGATCCATATCATCTACACAAAATTTTTCTCAGGGGCTTCCAAAAAATAAATTATCCTTGTCATCATACCTTCATTAAAAAAGAGTATAAAAAGAGGACTAATGTAGTAGATTTATAGTCTTCTAAAATGACAACTCAAAAACAATAAATAAATCATGGTTGATATCTTTACACTATTGCAATATTTACTACTAAAAATCAAATTGACACCAAGGAATCAAACCTATTGTCAAATATTTTAATTATTTAATATTTTAGCATTGATAAATTATTACTTGTGAATAAGTAAGTCAGGATTATATCATTATAAGATAAAAAAGTATATAAATTAACTAAAAATAAATATTTGAATTGTTAATCTCAAAAAGAGTTTACTAATTTTGAATAATTACATAGGATTACTATTTTATTTTTGAATACAATGTCAAAAATTTAGTATGTTACGCTGTTTAGTATAGCTTACATATCTTTTCAAAAATTAAACTAGATTCCTATATTTATTTGCGTTTTTATGTAAACGCAAGTAAAAATTATTTATTAGTAATCATTAAAGTTCTTAATCAACTTTTATTTTCCTCAACAAAGGTAATCTGATCATGACATTCCTAAATGAAGTTATTAATTGTAAAAAACCCATTGAAGAAGCAATTTTTGAAGCTATTGTTAAAGCCAGAACAACTTGCGAAGAAAATGGTAATAGTTCTATTAATTGTGTATTAGCTTGGAATGTTGTTGAAAAATTGGAAGTAGAAAAAGCCTATCAAAAACAAGTAAAACACCGAAAAACAAGTTTAGAAGAATATTGTGAAATGTATCCAGACGCTTTGGAGTGTTTAATTTACGATATTTAACTTAAATAGCTACACTTCAAAAAAAATAGATATTCAAATCTCCGATTTATTGCAAAAGTCGGGGATTTATATACTAAATGAGTTTATTTAGATTTTTATATAATTTGCAACAATGCTATTGTTTAATCTTGCATTATTAGTTTTTTAAATCTATTCTTATTTGATGATATTACATAATTAATGTATAGCACGACATTATGAGTGTATGACGTTACATTAGTAATGAATAAGTTTACATAATTGATAATTTTATTTACAGAAAGACTGTAAAGTTTAATTATTGATTATTTTTTGATGAACTCTTGAATTACTTGTTTAGTAATGTCTTGAATAGTAGCTAAGGTTGGTGGTATAATATCGCTTTCCATTTTTAACCACAAAAGATATTCAATATTTCCCGCAGGTCCAGTTATGGGGGAATAAGTTAAACCTTTATATTTCCAACCTAATTCTAAAGCCTTTTGCATCACCTGAAAAATCGCATCTGCTTGGTCATCAGAATCACGCACAACGCCTTTTTTTCCTATGCGAGACTTCCCGACTTCAAATTGAGGTTTTACCAGCAATACAGCCTCTCTGGAAGGTTGTGTTAATCCCCAGATAGCAGGTAAAATTTTAGTCAGAGAAATAAACGAAACATCCACAACCACCAAATCAGGAAATATAGCATTTTCAGTATATAATTCCTGTGGTTGTAATTGACGTAAATTCGTGCGTTCCCTTAAAATTACCCTTTGATCATTTCTGATTTTCCAGTCAACTTGTCCATAACCGACATCAATTCCATAAACTTGTTTCGCACCAGATTTTAACAAACAATCTGTAAAACCTCCGGTAGAAATTCCACCATCTAAACAAATTCTTCCCCTTACAGAAATCGCAAATTGTGCTAAAGCTTTAGCCAATTTTTCTCCACCACGAGAAACAAAAAGAGGACGTTCTTTAACTTGAATTTGTGCGGTAATATCAACCTCAGTTCCTACCTTATCAATTATTTGTTGATTTACAGTTACTTCTCCAGCTTGAATAAGTCTTTGTGCTTGTTGACGAGAAGGAGACAATCCCAAATCAACTAATAATGTATCTAATCTTTGTTTAACCAATGTTACCTTCTTTAATGCTTACAAAATCTCCGAATTGCAGATTTTAAGTAGGTGGGCGTTAAAAATTGTCGTTGGGGCAAGGGAACAGGGAACAGGGAACAGGGAACAGGAAGAGAGTTTTGAGTGATTTTACTTTTCTTCACATACCTTTAAATTTTTCTGTTCATCTACTTAGTCACCTTTTAGTCATCTACAATATTATCTAATTAAAACGATGAATTTTATCATCTGAATTAAAACCTGTGAATATGACGAACCTGAACTTTATCACGTGGATCAAAACCTCTATCAACAAAATTCAGAATAATTTTTTTCAGCAACCAATGTAAACCGCAAAGAATGATAAAAGTGAGGGTAATGATAATTAATGGTTCTTTACCAAGAAGTTCCTCCAGACCTTTTGTAATTATTTCATCTGGTTGAGTGACAAAATCCCAACTATTAAAACGTAAAAATCTTCCCCAATAAATACCCACAGCACAAAGCGCGTGAGTAATTAACTCAACTGGAAAAATCCATTTACTTTTATCAATGCGATGTAAATAATAACCCAGGTTTATTAATGATATGACATAGGCTGCAAAACCGGAGAAAATTACTACAAAATAAACAGGAATTAAGACTAATGTAATCATCCATATTGACTGGACTGTGCGAATATCATGTATTAAGTGAATAACATCAGTTAATAAATAAGGTGCGTTTGGTAAAAAAGCGTAAAAAGTCAGAGATACTGGCCAACGTAACCAAGAACGACTACGTTTATTGCGAAATAACCAAACACTTAAAGCTAGGGGAATAAAAGCTAAAAATAAATTCCATGTCATCCACCGCATATTCACTTGTAATATATGCAGAACAGTTTTCATTAAGGCAATGATTTCTGGTTTCATACAATTTTAATAGTATTAACTAGAATAATTTCTGTTTTTGGTTGCACAGTGTTGCACAGTATTCATATTATAAATCATTTTTATATCAAAATGGACTGCCAATAAATTATTTTATTTAACGAACCACTCCAGGCACAGAGAACACGGAGGTTTGATTATGAATCATAACATTAAAAATATGAAATCATAACATTAAAAAATTGTTAAAAAATTGAAGATCTTTAACTTTACGACTTTGTACCTTTGCGCGAAATAACATCTAGGGGTAATATGAATTACCCCTAACAATTAAGTCCTAAACATCAATCTCACTCAACTCACGAGTGATATAATCAAAAGGCTCATCCACAAAAGCAGCATTGGTAATACCCGCAACTGCTACTTGTTCTTTAACAAGATCCTTCATAATCTGGATACCTTGCACTGTTGAACCAATGGGTACACCCAAGGAATTGTAAGTTTCCCGTAGTCCTTGTAACACACGCTCGTCAAGTACATTCATATTACCCGCAACTAACGCATAGGTAGCATAGCGCAGATAATAGTCCATATCCCGTAAACAAGCCGCAAAACGACGAGTTGTATAAGCATTACCACCGGGACGAATTAATTCTGGTAACTGTTCAAATAACTTTGCACCAGCTTGTTTAACAATTGCGGCTGCATTAGCATTAATTGCTGCTGCGGCTTGTATTCTGGCTGTTCCACTCTCAAAGTAAGATTTGAGACTATCAATGGCGTTCCGGTCAAAATAACGACCGGTTACGTCATAATTCTTAATTAAAGTTGTAACGGCATCGCGCATTTTTTTCTCCCAATTGTCAACTATTTATGGTTTGATATTAAATTGGCTGCAATTACGCACCAATAGAATTTTGTGCCAATTCGCATAAAATAGACTTTGGCACAAAACTATTCATCTACTACTTAAGGATTTTATGCCAAAGTTGACCCTTGATGATAAAGTTTATAGTTTTGTACAAATTACGAAAGAAAGGTTAACATAACCTGTAATCCAGACAATCTGTAACTAACATGACAAAATCATGTCAAGTTAACTATTTACGATATTTCAGGTGGTGTGTGACAACTTGGTTGAGCGTAACAGGGTGAGAACGTCTTATGATGGTTTGGGTTTATATTAGGTAATTGCCTACAGAAGGAGTAAAGTAACAATGGCAACCCCAAAAGAAATCTTGAAGAAGATTCAAGACGAAAAAATTCAGATGATTGATCTGAAATTCATTGATACACTGGGAACTTGGCAGCATTTGACCATGTACCAAGACCAAATTGATGAAAGTTCATTCTCTGACGGTGTTCCCTTCGACGGTTCTAGTATTCGGGGTTGGAAGGGTATCGAAGAATCTGACATGACAATGGTACTCGATCCCAACACTGCTTGGATCGATCCCTTCATGAAAGAACCAACTCTAAGTATCATTTGTAGTATTAAAGAACCTCGTACAGGTCAGTGGTATAACCGTTGTCCCCGCGTTATTGCCCAAAAAGCCATAGACTACTTAGCTTCTACTGGACTTGGTGATACAGCTTTCTTTGGTCCTGAAGCTGAATTTTTCATTTTTGATGATGTCCGCTACGACCAAACCACTAACTCAGGTTACTATTATGTAGATTCTGTAGAAGGTCGTTGGAATACTGGTAGAGAAGAAAAGCCTAACCTGGGTTATAAAACCCGCGTTAAGGAAGGTTACTTCCCCGTACCTCCCACAGACAGCTTTCAAGATATGCGGACGGAAATGCTGTTGATCATGAAAGATTGTGGTGTACCTATTGAAAAACAACACCATGAGGTAGCCACCGGTGGTCAGTGCGAACTTGGTTTCCGTTTTGGTAAGTTAATTGAAGCTGCTGACTGGTTAATGACTTACAAATATGTCATTAAGAACGTTGCTAGAAAATATGGCAAAACTGTCACCTTCATGCCTAAACCCATTTTTGGTGATAATGGTTCTGGTATGCACTGTCACCAGTCTATCTGGAAAAATGGTCAACCTCTTTTTGCGGGTGACAAGTACGCTGGTATGAGTGAAATGGGACTTTACTACATTGGTGGTATTCTCAAACACGCTCCAGCGTTGTTGGCAATCACTAACCCCACAACAAACTCTTACAAGCGTCTTGTACCTGGTTATGAAGCACCTGTAAACTTGGCTTACTCCCAAGGTAATCGTTCTGCTTCGGTCCGCATTCCTCTTTCTGGAGATAACCCCAAAGCCAAGCGCTTAGAATTTCGTTGTCCAGACGCTACTTCTAACCCTTACTTGGCTTTTGCGGCTATGCTTTGTGCTGGTATTGACGGTATCAAAAACAAAATTCATCCGGGTGAACCCTTAGATAAAAATATCTATGAACTTTCCCCAGAAGAATTATCTAAGATTCCTTCCACTCCCGGTTCTTTAGAATTGGCTTTGGAAGCTTTGGAAAATGATCACGCTTTCTTAACTGAAACTGGTGTTTTCTCTGAAGATTTCATTGAGAACTGGATTGATTACAAAATTGCTAATGAAGTTAAGCAAATGCAATTGCGTCCACATCCTTATGAATTCTTCTTGTATTACGATTGCTAATTACAACAATTACTAACGTACAACTAATTTTTTAGCCACCCTCTGGGGTGGCTTTCTTTTTCTCTTAACTCATAGTCGCTTGGCTGCGTCCATAAAGGGTCTGGGTAGCCGCATCCATCTTACCTTGAATGGGATTCCAATAGTGAGACATTTCTTCGTGCAAACCAAGTTCCTGTGCAGCACGCATCAGCATGGACTGTTGACGGTTTTTAGCTTGCTGATGTTGACGTACCATCAATTGACGAGCTTTTTCTTGAATAGACATGACACTACCTCCCTGTATTTATTTACTAAGAAATAATTTCCTACTTCCTGCAATTTGATGATAACACAAAAATCTGTAGTGTAAACTACAAAATCTTAAATAAATATGATTATATTTCTTCTATGCTGCTTGTACTCTACATGAGAACATAAAAGTCTGTAGCGTAACCTACAAAATTGAGAAATGATATAAAAATTCATAAATGCTTTCCCCCTCTCCCCTGGTTGTCTTAGGGATAGATTAAGATTTTATAAGTTTCTGCTGTCGGGGCGATCGCTTGGTCTACGGCTTGTGGTAGATCTTGTAGGGGATAGCGATCGCTAATTAAAGCTTTAACATCAATGCGGCGATTAAAGACAATATCCGCAGCTAGACTTTGTAAACGGTAGGACGAGCTATAACTACCCATTAGATCTATTTCTCGACGATAGAGGATATTAGGATTAATGGGAATGGTCAATTCATCGGGAAATTCCGCAAAAAATAGGATTTTTCCACCTTTGCGAGTACAGTCCAAAGCTTGAAAAAACGCTTTATCGCTAGGAACTGCTAATAAAGTGACATCAACCCCCATACCCCCAGTCAAAGCTTGAACTTTGGCGGGTAAATCAGGATCACGGGCATCAAAAGCTGCTTGTGCGCCTACTGCCAGGGCTTTTTCAATTCTAGAAGGTAAGAGGTCTGTAGCGATCGCTTTAGCCCCAAAGAACTTCACCAACATCATAAACATTAAGCCAATAGGACCTGCACCTGTTACCAGTACAGTTTGACCTGGTGCAATTTGGGCTTTTTTAACAGCTTTTAAACAGCAATTAGTAGGTTCAACAAAACTAGCTTCTTCAAAACTGATATGATCAGGAATGGGAATTAAGCCACCATTTTCCACAATGTGGGCTGGAACTTTCACATACTCAGCAAAACCGCCGCCACTGGGGTTAAAACCCGCGCTAGTGGAGATATTTTTATAAACATCGCACATGGAAAAATTATCATTTAAGCAATAGGCGCAACGCATACATGGTATATGGTGCATCACCGCTACCCGTTGTCCTACCTGCCACCCTTGCACCTGAGAACCAACAGCCGCAATAGTTCCAGCAGTTTCATGTCCAAATATGCGTGGCGGTTCATACAAAGGATAGCGAATCTTTTTAATATCTGACTGACACAAACCCACAACCCGCACCTGGACTAGAACTTCACCTGCTTCTAGGGTGGGAACTGGGACTTCTTCGTAGGATAGGCGATTTACGCCTCTAAATACTTGTGCTTTCACGTTGGTTTTTTATGATTCAACGTTACTAGATTTAACATCTTGTGGTTAAAGTTAGGTTATGGAGTTTGAGACTTTTGTATTTCAGCTTCTTGTAATTGCTGCTCTAAGCTTTTTTCAAATCTTTGGAATACTTCAACATCTGCTGATGAAAGATATCCTCCGATTTCCCCATTCTCAAATCTGAGAATCTCACCACGGTTGTCTTTAGCAGTAATTGTTAAAATTTCCCCTTTTTGCCAAAGACTATATCGCTTACCTTCATAGTACCGCCCACCATCTGGTGCTACTTTACCTAGTTTATCTAATGTTTTTTTGGCAATTTGCATAATTACGTCACCATAGAATTGGCAGCGAATAGTATGAGTAAATTTTGGTACTCTATTCTTTCTGTTTAAATTAGTTGTTTCTAACTTGTCAATAATCTCAGGAACACTTTTTGGAACTTTAAGCTCATTAGACTGTTCCCAAATAATTTTAATCATTGTTCCTGGATTTTGCTCATCAAGGTACACCAGAAAATCATCGGCGTGCCAAGCTTCAATACCCCAAGGAGCTAAAGCTTCTGTGGGAAAACCATCCATGTCAACAGTAACGATGACTTCTGCCTTAGCAACTATAGCAGCAGCAATAACATGACGATCATCTGGATTATTTGTCATCTTTGTAACTAAATGCTCTGGCACTTCCACAATTGCTTCAGGAAAGTATTTCTGATTTCCTCCTGTAAGTATGCTGCTTTAGCATTCGTTTTCATTCTTCCATTTTGTACAAGTTGGCGAGTAACACGATCTAGAATTTCTTGTGAAAAATGAAGTTCGTATAACTCCGCTTCAGCAGCACGCATCAAAGTATCACGTAAGGGCATGGGGTAGATGACACAGGAATCTAAAATTACAGAGAGTACCATTTTACTGATCTAATTCGCTACTCTCATCATCATAGAACCCTTCAACTTCCAAAAACTGAGTAAATTGCTTAATTCCTTCCCGACGCTTAGTATCTCGTTCTTCCTTATATTTCATTAAATCATCAAAGCGAACACGCCGATGTGTTCCTACTCTAATACAAGGAATTTCACCTTGATCTAATAACTTAATCAGGTAAGGACGGGAAACTTTAAGAAGGTCTGCTGCTTCTTGTGTTGTCAATTTTTGCTCTTGGGGGACTATAGAAATGGCCTTACCTAAAGCCATTGCATGAACAGCTTGAAGTAATATCTTATATACTGAGTCGGGAATAATAATTTCTTGACCGTCCGCGCCTACTAATTTTGGTGGAGAAGGTTGAGCTTTGAGTAAATTTTCCAGGTATTTGATTGATAACTGTTCATCTACTACATGAAAATGAGGCTTAATTGCCTCTACAGGTTGGTTTTGGACAGGCATGATATTCTTCATAATGGTTAGATTTGTGATATATTCTCTAATTGCATAATATCTTTTATTTTCGCTAAACGCAATATCCGAAACGATAGTTAAATAACAAGGGGTTGCATAATGGCGGTATGAATGACAGCATCAGAAGATAATTACCAATTACCGAAACGATGAAAATACCCGGATTTACTGGAGAAAGGAACAAAAAAGCAGCCATACCAGCCCGAAAGTCCCGTTTTTTGATTCCGCCATTAGTCCAATGGCATCCTTGGTGGCATCAATTTATAGATTGGATGGTAATATTCAACACAGTGATGTTATGTTTATTAATGTTGCCAACTCGTCTGCCTGGGATGGAGTTATTAGGTATAACTCCTAACTGGCTACTAATTTGGGTAGTGTCTTGGAGTGTAAACCGGTCAGTATTATCTGGTATGCTATCAGGCATTATTTTAGGGCTATTGCAAGACGCAATGACATCACCAGATCCAACTCATGCCTTGGGTTTGGGAATAATAGGGATGTTAACAGCACTAATTCAAAAACAGCGGTTTATTCAAGAAGACTTTATTTCTATTGCTTTAATTGTATTTGGGATGGCTGTGGTGGCAGATACTATTTTTGCTGTGCAGTTGTCTTGGGCAGGAAATCGTCATCTAGCCAGCATTTGGACCTATTACCAGCGTGTTACCCTAGCTTCGGCAATTCTTAGCAGTTTGTGGGCCCCGGTGGTTTATTATCCTCTTAATCGCTGGTGGCGGCAGATAAAATTAATTCGTAACTCATAAGTCCAATGGATAAGCTCCCGGAAATCTCGCTCACATCTCTATCTTTTCCTCAAAGTCCTCTTGTAGAACAGGCTGTAGTTACAGAAAAAATCGCTAATGACTTTGACTCTAGGATGATGCTACGCTGTCTAGAACTAGCTGCTAAAGCTTTGGGACGGACTTCACCAAATCCCTTAGTCGGGGCGGTGGTTGTTCAAAATGGGGAGGTTGTGGGGGAAGGATTTCATCCCCGTGCGGGTGAACCTCATGCAGAAGTTTTTGCCCTGAAAGCAGCGGGAGAAGGAGCGCGAGGAAGCACTATTTATGTCAGTCTTGAACCTTGTAACCACTATGGACGCACTCCTCCCTGTTCAGAAGCATTAATTAATGCTGGAGTGTCTAAGGTGGTGGTGGGAATGGTTGATCCTAATCCCTTAGTCGCTGGTGGCGGTATAGCGCGGTTACGTGCTGCTGGTATAGAAGTTGTCGTCGGCGTAGAAGAAGCAGCCTGTCGGCGATTAAATGAAGGGTTTATTCATCGTATTCTCTATCAGCGACCTTTAGGGATTTTGAAATATGCTATGACCTTAGATGGCAAAATTGCTACTACTTCCGGTCATAGTGCTTGGGTAACAAATCAAGATGCTCGCGCGGAGGTTCATCGCTTACGAGCCGCTTGTGATGCTGTTATTGTCGGTGGAAACACGGTTAGACAAGATAACCCTGATTTAACTAGCCACAACTGTAATACTCATAATCCCCTGCGAGTAGTGATGAGTCGAAGCCTGAATCTACCAGAACAAGCTCGATTGTGGGATACCAGTGAAGCTCCAACTTTAGTTATGACGGAGGTTGGCAGCTCACAGACTTTTCAAAATATGCTGCGGGAAAAAGGGGTGGAGGTACTGGAATTTACATCACTGACTCCAGAACAAGTTATGACTCATTTATATGAGCGCGGTTTTTGTAGCGTACTATGGGAATGTGGTGGTATTCTAGCAGCTAATGCGATCGCTCAAGGCGCAGTCCAAAAAATTATGGCATTTATCGCCCCCAAAATTATTGGTGGAAATCATGCTCCCACGCCTGTAGGAGATTTAGGTTTAACCAGTATGACCCAAGCATTACCTCTGGAACGGGTAAGTTGGCGAATTGTCGGCTCTGACTGCTTAGTAGAAGGTTATTTACCATCAGTAGTTAATTGAATTAAGTAGCATAAAGACTTAATCATGTTTGTTGACGCTCATAAGCTAAATCACGAATCAAACTCAGCCGAGATTGAATATAATCACAGAGGAAATCAATCTCACTGGCATCTAAGAAAGCTTGATTAGTGATTTGTTTTACCAACCACTGTACTAAACTATCATCATCAAGCTGTAAAAGTGTTACTGTGTGGGTAGCTTCAATTATAGACCAAAGCTGACGCATGATTGTGGGAGTCATTAGACCTCTATTTAATCATTAGTTAGTTGTTTTCAGATTACACAATTGTCATCTTAAGTGACTGCATAAATCTATAACTAGATATAAGTATTATTAAAAATTTAATAATTAGACAAATATCTTGATTTTAATTAAGAATTGTCAATTTATATGAATTAACAAAACTTTACTCATCTCAAATTTTTGTTTCTGGCCTTTTGGCTCTTTTTGCTATATTTAATCAATATCAGAACGAACCTACTAGGACAACTAGGACAACTAGGACAACTAGGACCGAGATAAATGACGCTTTGAGCGGTTTTTGTCTAAGTTATCACGTTTTTCATTTCCATTTTCAGCTTTTTGTACTAAAGTAATTTTAATCAGGTTATCTCTATTTTTACAAGATGACAGATTCATGTTTGAACCTGACAATATCACCAATACCCTTGAGGAAAACCTCTCCAAGTTTTATCCTCTTGAACTCGGTAACATAATTCAATATTGCCAAAATAGTCCCTTTGGCAAAATTTTACCAGATGCTTTTTACATTCATGTTTTAGCATTACATACTCTTGACCCTTGGCTGCAAGAATATGAAGGTTGTGTTCGTAGGGCTTTACCTCAAGTTCAATCAGCAACGATAGTTAAATTTAGCACTAATAAACCCAAAATTTCCTATTTATTTTATCCTGAATTTGATACAGACCCTCATCCGTCTTTACACTATAGTATTCAGGTGGATTTAGCAACTCTAGAAGTTGGTTATCGAGATTACAGGAATTCGGAAAATCCCCCCATTTTACACCGCAAAGAAACTTTTGTTACCCCAGAATATCCCTTGTATGCAGACTTTGCAGCTTTAACTCGCGCTGAAATAAATTTAGGACTCCTTAATCACACTAAAGGAATTGGTACTAAGTTAGGTTGGGAACAAAGGCTACAAATTTTTGGAGTAGAAATTCAGGGACATCACTTAATTCAACAACCCAGTCGTTCTGTAGCCACAACCATAGTCCCAAAAATAGAGCGTCACAAAGCCGCAATTATTCGTCCTGATTTATCCCGTCCCGTCCGTTTAGCCCTGGAATCTGGGTTATTTAGCCCAGATTCCACCTTTTTTGATTACGGTTGTGGCCATGGTGGAGATGTGACTCGTATGGCTGAACAAGGTTATATAAGTTCTGGCTGGGATCCGTACTATTCCCCAGATACACCGCCCATGGCTGCGGATATTGTTAATATCGGTTTTGTGATCAATGTCATTGAAAATACTAGCGAGCGCCGGGAAGCCCTAATTCAAGCCTGGGAACTGACTCAAAAGGTACTGTTAGTAGCTGCTCAGGTGTTGATAGCCGATATTAAACGCGGTGTGATTGCTTATGGCGACGGGGTGATCACCAATCGTAACACATTTCAGAAATATTATGAACAAGAAGAATTAAAAATTTACATTGACCAAGTGTTAGGAGTGGATGCTATTCCCGTGGACTTGGGTATTTATTTTGTCTTTCGAGATGAAGCTGACGCGGAATTATTTCGGGTTTCTCGTTTCCGGTCTCGTGCTACTACCCCTAGAATACGTAATTGTGTGAAACAGTTTCAGGAACACCAAGAATTATTGACTCCCCTGATGAATTTTATCACAGAACGGGGAAGACTGCCCATTAAAGGTGAATTACCCCAAGAGGCGGAAATTGCTCAGGAATTTGGCAGTTTACGCCGGGCTTTTAATGTCATTATACAGGCAACTGACTCAGAAGAATGGCAAGCGATCGCTGACAAACGCCGTCAAGACCTAATGGTTTATTTAGCACTCTGTAATTTTAGCCGTCGTCCCAGATTAGGACAATTAGCACCAGCGGTAAAGGAGGACATAATTGGTTTATATAGTAGTTATAAACAAGCTTGTTTAGACGCTGATCAAATGTTACGTAGTTTAGGAAATACAGAACTAATCATTAAACGTTGTCAAGAAAGCAAAGTAGGTAAAAAACTTCCTAATTCCCTTTTGGTACATATTTCCGCATTACAAGCAATAGACCCTTTATTACGGCTTTATGAAGGCTGCGCTAGTCGCACCATTGGCAGATTAGAAGCCGCAAATGTGATTAAATTCCATCTAAAAACACCGAAAATATCCTATTTATTTTACCCTGATTTTGATAGCAACCCCCACCCAATTTTATCAAAAGTGATGACAATTGATTTACGAGATTTGCAAGTTACTTATCAAGATTATGATCTAGAAGATGACCCACCAATATTACACCAAATAGATGCTTTAGTCACTCCCGATTATCCCCAATATGAGAAATTTGCTAAATTAACTCGTCAAGAGGAAAATAGAGGACTTTTGGATAATTGGCACAGTATTAGTCATCTTTCTGGTTGGAAAAAATGCTTAAAAGAAAACTGCACTGTTATTAATGGTTATAGGTTAATTTGGTGCAAAGATGCGGATGTTTATAAGTTAAAAGCACTGAAAGCAGCTTTGAGAACTCGACAAAAAAATAATAATTTTGCTCACGCAGAGTCCCAGAGTCGCAGAGAGGAGGAATAGGGATTTATGTTTGTTTTGTTTGTTTTGCTAGTTTTATCCAGTTTTCAATTCCTTTTTTTGTCGGTGTTCCTAAGTTATTAAATGTCCAAATATCCCGTTTATGTTGTTGTCCATAACTAATGTGAATTGGTTGATAGTTACTGTAAAAATACAGGGAATCAAAAGGTAGTTTACTTTGTAATATCCATTCTACTAATTCTGTGCTGGGTAAGTCTCTAATTAGAAAATCACAGGCCGCACCTAATCTTTGACAGTAATATTGACCATTTTTGTTAATTTCATGGCTCATATGTTGGTCAAGATTTGGGGCTACACGCCCATTTTTTTGACCTGTAACTGGGTCTTTTTTCTCAAGATACTTTTTTAAGTCTGAGGAACAAAAACCGTAGGTAAGATCAAATTTATCTCCACCAAAATAATCTATAATTGGGTCAATGATAAATTTGTTTAAATCCTGTAAAGCCGGAATTACTTCTGGTAGATTTTGAGGATAGGGGTTGATATTTTCGGCGTATTTATGATAAGTTTGAGTGCAGGTACAAAATTCTTCTAAGGTTAGATATTTGCCTAGTTTTAAATTGCTATTATCCATAAATACAAAAGCATTAAGGTTAGCTGTTATATTGTAAGTAGGTGAACGGAAAAAAACCGACATAAGTAACAAAAAGTAAAGTTATCCAAAATCTCTTCCCTGTTCCCTGTTCCCTGTTCCCTGTTCCCTCTTTCTTTTATCAAGGTGTATATATGAATGTTAAAGAACTTTTAGCTAGATACGCGACAGGAGAAAGAAGTTTTAATGGCATTGTATTAAAAGGAGCAAACCTAGAAGGAGTCAATTTGGGTGGTGTGGATTTTGGTAGAGCAGATTTAAGAGGAGCAAATCTGACAGATGCTTTTTTAAGTGGAGCTAATTTGAGTAAAGCCAATTTACAAGGGGCAAAGTTAAAAGGGGCGCACTTATCTGAAATTATTCTTTGTGGTTCTGATTTAACTCAAGCTACATTGGAAATGGCACATTTAAACGAATCCGACCTCAGCGGGGCATTGTTAAGTGGTGCTAACTTGTGTGATGCTAATTTACACATGGCCTCAATTTCCGCTGCAAATCTCCGGGGTGCAAACCTGAGTGGTGCGAAAATGGGGGGTGTGAGAATGTGGAAAGCAGACTTACAAGGAGCAGACTTGAGTGGTGCTGATTTAAGCGAGGCTAATTTGTGCGAAGTTAATTTAACAGGTGCAAATTTAAATGCTACAGATATGAGTGAAACGTTCTTAACAGGTGCGATTATGCCTGATGGTAGCATACATAGTTAATTCAGATACTTCAATCCCGGACATTAACTAAAGCCCTGACTACAAAAGGATGATAAGTAGGTGAACGGAAAAAAACCGACATAAGTAACAAAGAGTAAAGTTCCCTGTTCCCTGTTCCCTGTTCCCTGTTCACGGAAAATTACTGCTACAAAAATTTACAAATAAAGTAAATAGAAAAAAATTAAATCAATATCTTCTTGGCATGATTTCCCATATACTAGACTTTGTTATACACTTAAAAAGTTAATGTATACCAGCGAATTAACTAAATATTCTGCGAAAGCGGACATTGGAAAAACCAGCCGTATCTTCATAGTCGAAGATGAAGAATTGATTCGAGAAATGATAGTTGTGGCGTTGGAGGCGGAAGGATATGATATAATCACTGCTAGTGATGGCCGGGCAGCGGTAGAATATCTCAAAAGTTATGAACATAATTCTGAGGAATTATCTTTAGACTTAGTGATATTAGATATAATGTTGCCTCAGATCAATGGTCTCGATATTTGCCGTTTTTTACGTCATCAAGGGAACTCAGTGCCAATTTTAATCCTGAGTGCTAAAGGTAGTGAAACCGACCGGGTGCTAGGGTTAGAAGTGGGTGCTGACGACTATCTCACCAAACCATTTAGTATGCGGGAATTAGTAGCCCGGTGTCGAGCGTTACTTCGTCGCCAACGTTTAAGCGTACCACCACAAACTCCCATTCTCAAGCACAAAGATATAACTTTAAATGCTCGTGAGTGTCGGGTTATGGTGCGTGGAGAGGAGGTAAATTTGTCACCTAAAGAGTTTCGGCTATTAGAACTCTTTATGAATTATACCCGTCGGGTATGGTCACGGGAGCAATTACTAGATCAGGTATGGGGACCTGACTTTATTGGTGATAGTAAAACTGTTGATGTTCATATCCGCTGGTTACGAGAAAAATTAGAAATAGATCCCAGTCATCCAGAATGTATTGTTACTGTGAGAGGTTTTGGTTACAGATTTGGGTAATTAATCAAGATAGTTGTTAGCTTTGAGTGATAATACACCAACTAACAACTTCTATGTTTTTATTGGGATTTTTACTGGGTTTAGCTGTCGGCCTTGGTTTTTGGGTTTGGCAACTAGTTCATCTGAACTGGTATCTAGAGCGGTTACTGCAACCCTTCAATTCTCCTGCCCAGAAAATGACGAATATCAAACTGCTGCTGAGACCTCGCTTACGTCAGGAAATTGCCCTCGTGAATAGACAGCGACAAGATATACAGCAGTCCTTATCTACCTATCAGGAATTGCTGGATTTTGCACCCCTGGGATATTTACAAGTAGACGAAGAAAACCAACTGCTGTGGTGTAATCAGCAAGCACGGGAAATATTATATCTCCAAAGATGGCAACCAGGACAAGTCCGGTTATTATTAGAATTGGTCAGATCCTACGAATTAGATCAGTTAATTGAACAAACTCGTAATTGGCAAAAACCACAGGTACAAGAATGGGTTTTTCATCCCCCTTGTGAAGATGCCAAGGTGATGACACAATTAAAGTCTATGTTCCTACGGGCTTCTACTTTACCTTTACCAACAGGACAAGTTGGCGTATTTTTGGAAAATTGTCAGCCGATGCTAGATATCAAGCAAGAACGCGATCGCTCTTTTTCCGATTTAGCTCACGAACTCAGAACACCCCTAACTGCAATTCGTCTAGTAGTGGAAACCCTGTTAACTCGGTTAGAACCACCTTTAGATCGTTGGGTTAATAGGCTGATGCAAGAAGTTGATAGACTGATTAATTTAGTACAAAGTTGGTTAGAACTGACACAAATAGAAAATAACCCCACCATGCAGTTAAACTTAGAAATGGTGGAAATGCGATCGCTTATTGCCTCAGCATGGCAAACTCTAGAACCAATTGCCCAACTTCAATCTTTAAGTATATCCTATACTGGACTAGAAAACATTTACATTAGAGCAGATAAATCCCGACTTTATCAAGTATTTGTTAACTTACTAGATAATAGCATCAAATATAGTCCCCCGGCGACAACTATTCACATTGAGACTAAAATAATTGCTGTTGACCACAGGCAAATACTGGAAATAAATATTATTGATGCCGGTATTGGTTTTGCTATTAGTGACTTACCTCATGTATTTGAACGGTTTTATCGAGGAGATAAAGCCCGTTATCGTTCACCAGTCAATGAAGTAAATTCTACAACGGGAATTGCTGGTAGTGGCTTAGGTTTGGCCATTGTCCAGCAAATAGTTATTGCCCATGGTGGTTCAATTCAGGCCATGAACCATCCAGACACTGGTGGCGCTTGGATACAAGTTCAATTTCCGCAAATGATCACAAATTCACCTCAGTCTTGACTATAGTTAAGACAATATATAGTTTTTTTAATATGACCAGCGTGGAAACTGTACTTTATACACCGAATCATGAAACACCCCAAATAAAACGTTCCATTAGGCGTTTAGAACGGGATTTATTACGCATGGGTGCTTTAGTAGAACAATCATTTCGGCTCTGTCACCAAGCCCTATTTAACCGCGACTTAATGGCAGCGGAACAAATACCCCGACTAGATAAAAAAATTGACCGCTTTTATCGGCAAATAGAATCAGACTGCACCACCATTATCACCCATCAATCACCCACGGAACAGGATCTACGGTGTTTGAGTGCTTTTATGCAATTAGTCCGCGATTTAGAACGCATTGGGGATTATGCTAAGGAATTGGCAGATATTGCCATTAAAATCTTTCCCTATCCTCCCCATAGTTCTTTACCGAAGATTGCTATTATGTCTCAACACGCCCAAGCAATGTTAGCTACTTGTTTAGTTGCTTTGGCGGAGTTAGACGAAACCAGTGGACAACGGATGAATCAGTTAGATGATGCTGTAGATAATGCTTATGAGCATCTTTATCAAACCTTTGCTCACATTCAGGATTTTCCGGGGGTAATTGAGCCAATTTTACTGTTAACCCTAGCCATTCGTTCTTTAGAACGCATGGCAGACCACGCCACCAACATTGCCCAACGAGTCACATATATTGTCACAGGTCAACGTTGTTAAATTGGATTTCCGGCAGAAATTAATTCCCGTAGGGTGTGTTAGCTGTCTTCGTAACGCACCAAACATTTAATAATTCTGGGTTATGGATCTCATCTCCACTACCCTGCAATACCCTAGACTATTTTTGACAGGACTTAACGCAGGTATAATATTTTAGATTGTAGTAGACATCTGCAAAAAAGAATGTAGGGACAATTCATGAATGAATTGTCCCTACAAGGGTTTAAGGCTACGCATATTTAATTTCTGGAGATGTCTAGTGAGAACTAAAGTTTCTCTCTTTGAGAGGTTGGAGAAATAATCAGGGCTAAAGCCCTGACTACAAACGTATCCTATGATAATTTTTTGTGACACTTGCGTAAGTCCTAGTTGACAAAAAAATCCGATTCATAACTTTGTGTTTACCAAATCATAATCATAAGATAAAAAAATAAAAAAAATTATAACTTCGTATAAAAATTTTGGTGTTTGGTTGTGTTAAGTGTTATTTATGATGTAGAATCAAATCATAAAACTTATGTGTAACTCCCTGAAGAGGGACTTTACCATAAGCTCAGTTCGTTTAGGTGTGAGAGAAATTAAAATTTATGAAAAAAGCTTTCTGGAATATCCTCAAAGTTAGCCCTGCTGTGGCCTTGACCTTATTGGCCGGTAACAGTGCCTTTGCCGGTGAAGTTAATGGTAAAGTGACAAGTGTTGCTGAATTATCTCAAGAGTCCAACAACCTGAGTCAAGTAACATCTGTTTCTCAATTTTCCGACGTACAGCCCACAGATTGGGCATTTCAATCTTTACAATCCTTAGTTGAACGTTATGGTTGTGCGGCTGGTTATCCCAGCGGTACTTTCCGTGGTAATCGTGCTTTAAGTCGTTATGAATTTGCTGCTGGTTTAAATTCCTGCTTAGACCGCGTGAATGAACTTATTGCTACTGCTACTGCTGACCTAGTGACAAAGCAGGATTTAGCGACTTTACAACGGTTGCAAGAAGAATTTAGCACTGAATTGGCAACTATTCGTGGTCAAGTAGATGCTTTAGAAGCTCGTACCGGCGAACTAGAAGCTAATCAATTTTCCACCACCACCAAACTATCTGGAGAGGCGATTTTCAACTTATCCCAAGCCTTTGGAGATAAGGTAGCGGTTCAATCCAGCGCTAGTGGTACAAGCCCAACAACAGACTTAAATTCTAATGCAACCTTCTCTGACCGAGTACGGTTGAGTTTGAACAGTAGTTTCACTGGTACAGACCAATTGCAAACTCGTTTGCAAGGAATAAATATCATACCTAATAGTGGTCTTACAGGTACTAACATGACTCGACTAGGTTATGATGGTGCTGCAAGTGGTAGTAATAGCAATAACACCGTAACTATTGACAAACTCAACTACGCCTTCAATTTAAAAAACAACATTCGTGTCAGAATTGATGCTACTGGTGCTGAGTTAAACGAAAACGTCAATGTTTTCAACCCCGACTTTAGAAGCAGTGGTACAGGTGCTTTGTCTCGCTACGGACGTTTCAGTCCCATTTATCGTCAGGCAGGTGACGGTGCTGGTATCACTGTTAACGTCAATCCTAATGGTAAATTGGGTTTGAGTGCAGCTTATTTTGCCACAGGTAGGGACAGTGCGGCTGATCCTAACGTAGGAAAAGGACTATTCGAGGGTAATAACACCATGTTTGGTCAGTTAGCTTTGAAGCCTAATCCAGCCATCAACATTGGTTTGACCTACGCCCACACTTATCAATCTGGTACTCCCAACCTCTTCGGAAGCACGGGTAGCATTAGAGCTAATACCCTTGGTCTTGTTGGTTCTAATAAGATTGAAGCAAGTAACTACGGTATACAAGGTACATTGCAACCCACTAAAAATATCACAATTGGTGGTTGGGGTGGTTATACCGCCGCTAGCACTTTAACTGGTAATAGCACTAGTGGAGAAATCTGGTATTGGGCTGCTACCTTGGGTATTAAAGACTTCATTAAAGAAGGTAATACTTTGGGTTTAATCGTCGGTCAATCACCTAAATTAACAGGTGGTACTGTTCGTACTGGTGCTACTACTAGTAATATTACCAGAGATTTTAACACTTCTTATCATATAGAAGGTCTTTACAAAGTGAAGCTTTCTGATAATATCCTTGTTACTCCAGGTGTAATAGTCATCTTGAATCCTGAGCATAACGACAAGAACAGCGCTGAATACGTTGGTACTTTACGGACCACTTTCACTTTCTAAAATTAGCCGTGGTTAACCCCACCCTAACCCTCCCTTTGCTAAGGGGAGGGGACAAGAATCCGGTTTCCCCCCTTGTTAAGCCAGGGGGTTTTAAACATTTAACCTACAGAGATTATTTGTGGTCGTGTTGCTACTTCTTCCATAGCTGCAAAAACTTCTTTTCTAGCCCATTGATCTGCGTTTAAAATGTCATCTAAAGTGGGATTTTGTTGGTTATGATGTTGATGGCGATCGCACACAAATTCGATACATTTAGGAATATCTAAAAATTGAATTTTCTCATCCAAAAATAACGCTACAACTTGTTCATTTGCTGCATTTAATACAGCGGGCATAGAACCACCAGCCCTACCAGCAGCATAAGCTAAACGCATACAGGGATATTTTTGATGATCTGGTTCACGGAAAGTTAAATCACCAGATTTGACTAGATTTAATCTTTCCCAATTAGTGTAAATTCGCTCTGGCCAAGATAAAGCATAAAGCAAAGGTAAACGCATATCTGGCCAACCCAGTTGGGCTAAAACTGAAGTATCTTGTAATTCTATTAATGAGTGAATAATACTTTGGGGATGAATGACAATTTCGATGTTGTTATAATCTACCCCAAATAAATAATGAGCTTCAATGACTTCTAGACCCTTATTCATCAAGGTTGCAGAATCTACGGTGATTTTTCTTCCCATTGACCAATTAGGATGTTTAAGAGCATCCGCAACTTTTACCGTTGCTAATTTTTCTACAGGCCAATCTCGGAAAGCACCACCGGAAGCGGTAAGTAATATCTTCCGTAACCCATCTTTGGGAACACCTTGGAGACATTGGAAAATGGCGGAATGTTCGGAATCTGCTGGTAATAATTTAACTCCATGTTTTTCGACTAAGGGTAAAACTACGGGAGCGCCAGCAATCAGAGTTTCTTTATTGGCTAAAGCAATATCTTTACCAGCTTCAATGGCGGCGATAGTCGGTAATAAACCCGCACAACCAACAATACCAGTAACAACGGTTTGAGAATCGCCATAACGAGCAACTTCTATCACTCCCTGCTCTCCAGCCAGTAAAATGGGTTGGGGATTTAAATCTTTAATGGCTTCTTTGAGTTCTGGTAATTTATCAGCAGCGGAAATGGCGGCGATTTCCGGGCGAAATTGGCGAATTTGCGCCGCAAATAACTCCACATTTCTTCCAGCAGCTAATCCAACAATGCGGAACTTATCTGGGTGTTCAGAGACGATATCTAGGGTTTGAGTACCAATTGAACCAGTAGAACCAAGTAGGGTAATGGCTTTCACAATTTTTTAAGAATTAATAGATAATTTTAACTATAAATGCCTTGGGACTCGTTGATCAGGGGAATTTTTACAATCATCAGACTTACTGACCAATTGCAAATTGTAGGTATATTTAGATGAATCTACATGATATGATTTTAATCATAATTAAACGCAGATAAACGCAGATAAACGCAGATACATGAATGGATTTCATAATTCCGTGCAGTTTTAGATGAAATTGGTATGAATGCTACATTAATAAATCTCTACGACAACCTTTGCTATTTTTGCCATTAATGCTTAACATTACTTAAAAGTAACATCAAATCAGGAAAAACAAAAGCCTATGGTTAAAGCACAAATAGCGATCGCTTCTCTTCGAGACGCTGCCCGTAGCTTGCCTATAATCGCTACCAGCATCGCTAAATTTATTTGGACGGAAGATTTCTTATTTCCCGCTGCTATGTGGTTTTTAAGTCGTCTATGGGTGGGGATTTCTATGTTGCTGATTGCTCCCAATCTCCCCCCATTACCAGATGGAATTACGCCCCATTTGGGCTGGGAGATTTTTAATGTTTGGGATACTGTACATTATCGGGCGATCGTTACTGAAGGTTATGAATTTGTTGATGATGGTAAACAACATAATTTAGCATTTTTTCCCCTGTTTCCTGTCAGCATTTTTATGTTCATGAAATTGGGTTTTTCCTTTGAAATAGCTGGATTAATCATCAATAATTTGGCATTTTTAGGTACAGTTTATTGTTTATATTCTTGGGTAAAAAAACAATGTGGCATCAGTGCAGCCCATTGGACAATTGCTTTCATAACTTGTTGTCCCATGTCTTTATTTACAGGAGTAATTTACACAGAAGGTTTATATTTGTTATTAAGTACAATAGCTTTACGTTCCTTTGATCAAAAACAATATATTTGGACGGCAATTTGTGGAGCAATGGCAACAGCAACACGCCCCACAGGCATGGTATTAATCCCCGCATTTTTAATCACAGCTTGGCGACAAAATAAACCACCAATTGCCTATATAGCAGGTTTATTATCCGCTACAGGTTTATTAGTATTCAGTGTGTATTGTGGGCTAAATTTTGATAATTTTTTAGCCTTCATTGCTGCACAAAAAGGGTGGCGGCCTTCCTTAGGTTTTGATTGGGAAGGTTGGTTAAATATGTTTATGCAAATTCCTTTTGGCAACAATTGGTATTTTGGTTGGGTGGAAAATGATGAAGGTGGAGTTAAAGACTTTTGGTATCCGCTGTTTTTTAGTTTAATTGTCATTAGTTCTTCTTGTTTATTCTATTGGCGTAAATATTTCCATCCCCAGATATTCCGTGCTGCTTATGTTATAGTCATATTATTATTAATAATTGCAGACCAAGGATTAATAAATAATTTGCTCAACCTATCTATGATATTAGGTAGTAGCTACCTCTTATGGTATTTCCGTCAGCAACTAACTCCCGTTATGGTAGTTTATGGTTTTTGTGGTATTGGTTTACTTTTAGCTTCTGGTGGGACAATTTCTTTAAGTCGTCTTGCTTATGGCATTGTGCCTCTGAGCGCAGCTATAGGTGTGTGTTTGTCTCGCTATCCCCGTCAAGCTTATTTATTGATGGGTATATTTATCACTTTGTTAAGTAAATTAGCAGTGGGTTTTGCCCAGGAAATTTGGGTTGGTTGAGGAGGTTTTAACTATTGTTTTTTGTTTCAGGTTCTGCAATTTCAAATTTGACTTTATTATATATATCCTGCAAAGAAATTGTGAAAGGTACTGTTGTCAGAGATATATTTTCATCTTCTGCATCATATTCACAAAAATTCCATCTTTTTTTCCCAATTTTAGAAAATTGTTCTACATGAATACGGTTTTGATCAATTAATAGGTATTCTTGAAAAGTGGGAATTGTTCTGTAAGCGGTAAATTTATCTTCTTTGTCGTAACTTTTAGTAGATTTAGACAAAACTTCTATAATTACCTGGGGGTTTGTAATTGTATCTGTCCGATTGTTGAAAAATTTCGGCTCATCTGCAATAATGATCACATCTGGATAAGTGTATATTAGCTTTTGAGGTATCCATAGACGCATATCACCCATGAAAACTTCGTAATTTTGATTTTTGAAGGCAAAATTTAGCACGGCGTAAAAATTACCTGTAATGCGGTTATGATTTATGGATGCACCAGCCATAGCAATGATTTGTCCGTCAATGTATTCGCTTTTGTAGTCAGCAGTTGCTTCTAATTCCAGATATTCCTCTGGAGTGTAATATTGCTTTTGGATTAGTTGCATATTTTTGATTAGAGAGCTATGTTTTTTAGTCTAGCATATCAGGAATAATTAATTATCATGTTTATGATGAAAAAATCAATTGAAACATTATTAGCGCTAATTGCAAATAGGTTTAATAATTTGCTAAAATTTAGACAATTACAGATGCCAAAATATTGGTTTATGGGCATTTTATTCGCTGTGGTAGTCAGATTAGTTTGTGTTCCTAATAAATCTGTAGATTATAAATACTTTTTAGATCCTTGGTATGATTTTATTGTCAATAATGGCGGATTTAGTGCCTTTAAATATGGTTTTTATGATTATACACCATCCTATCTTTATTGGTTATTAATTGCTGCTACCTTACTATCTGGAGTCCCGAAAATATTAGGAATTAAACTTTTTGCGATGATTATAGATTTTATTTGTGCATTTTTCACATATAAAATTGTCAAACTTAAATATCCTATAGGTAAAATGGCAAATTGGGCATTTTTAGCGGTTATATTAAGTCCCACCGTAATTTATAATAGTTCTCTTTGGGGTCAATGTGATGTTATTTACACCACTGGATTAATTGCCTGTATTTACTTTTTATCTATTCACAAACAAATTCCCGCATTAATAAGTTTTGGTGTAGCACTTTCCTTTAAATTACAAGCGATGTTTTTAGCACCTTTATTATTAATTTTATTGATTAAAAAAAGAATATTTTGGTTTTATTTACCAATAATTCCTTTAGTATATATAACAGCAATGTTACCCGCTTGGATTGCTGGTAGACCAATAAAAGAATTACTCTTAGTATATTTTGAACAATCTCATAAATATAAAGAATTGGCTAAAAATGTCCCTAATCTCTATCAATGGATTCCTAACGATTATTATAATATTGTAGTACCAATAGGTTTACTATTAACTGTAACTGCGATATTTTTGTTAGCATATCTTGTTTATAGAAGTAAATTAGAAATAACTCAAGATAGACTCATACATTTAGCGACAATATCAGTATTTATTATGCCATATTTATTACCCAAAATGCACGAAAGATATTTTTATCCTACAGATATTTTATCTATTATCTTTGCTTTTTACTTTCCTGAATATCGTTGGGTAGCAATATCAGTGCAACTGGCATCATTTTTTAGTTACTTGGGAACTCCTATATATATCCAGTTGTTTTCTATTCCTTTAGGTTTTACATTGTGGTTTGTGGTGCGGAATTGTGATATGATTTACCCCAAATCAAAAACGGATTTTGCCTTAAACATTAATAATAAAAAATAAACAATTGTGGAAAAATTACTAACCCGAAATAATATTAGTAAAATTATCGGTATTAGTGCCTTAATTTTATTTATATCTAGTATTATCAGACATGAATTATTTAATTCATCTGGAGATTTAGCATTTTTTGATCAAACAGTTTACTTAGTTAGTCAGGGAAAACCGCCAATTTCCTCCGTACTTGGTTTTCACATTTTAGCTGATCATGCTGCTTGGATATTGTATCCTATAGCTTTACTATATAAAATTTATCCTCATGTTTATTGGTTGTTTGCAGTCCAGTCTATTGCTTTGTCTTTAGGTGCTTTTCCTACATATTTACTGGCAATACAAGCGGGTTTGAAAGAAAATCAAGCAATAGCAATAGTAATTGTTTACTTACTATATCCAGTCCTATATAACAGCAACTTGTGTGATTTTCACCCAGATACAATAGCTGTTCCTGCAATTTTAACAGCAGTTTTAGCTGCGAGAAAAGGAAAATTAATTTGGTTTTGTATAAGTGTTCTGATAGTATTAGGATGTAAAGCGGTACTTTCCTTAACAGTAGTAGCTATGGGTATTTGGTTACTATTTTTTCAAAAGCGGCGTTTGTATGGTGTAATTGCTATCATTAGTGGTATAGCATGGTTTTTAATTGCTAACAAAATTATTATTCCTTTTTTTGGCAGCGAAGCAACATTGGTCAACCGACATTTTTACCGCTATAGCTATTTAGGAAAGTCATTTTCTGAAACATTACAAATTTTCCTATCTCAACCGCAAATTATTTTTAGTCACATTTTTACTCTGATAAATCTAGAATATTTATTTTTCTTATTAGCACCTATAATCTGGGGTTTAATACCTAAATATATGACACCATTGATAGGTGCAATTCCTTGTATGGCATTAAATATACTTGCTGATCATGCTTCACAGAAAAATGTAATTTTACATTATTCTTTACCAACAATTCCATTTTTAATCTTAGCATTAATTGCCAGTATAGCAGCCAATAAAGCATGGATAAAGCCAAGAAAAGTAATTATTTTGTGGTCTTTATTTTGGTTTTTATTTTTAGGCAAATGGGGATTTTTTATGTCAAAATATCTTAACTTTGTAGACAATTGGCAAGCTACAAGACAAGCAATATCTTTAATTAAAACTCAAGATAGTGTTTTAACTACAGATGTAATTACTCCCCATTTAACCCATAGACAAGAGATTAATTTTAAATATAGTATTAATGAATTAAATAAGTTTCATTATATACTGCTGAATATTCGTCATCCTGGTTGGGGAGGAACTATGGAAGATTATCATAATTTGAGGAATGAACTGAAAAAGCGTTCTGATTTTAATTTGAAATATCAACGCGATGATGTGTATCTCTTTGTGCAACAATAATAAGAGTTAATTATTATCTCGGCAAATGGAATTAAATCTTGGGAAAAATAAAAACGGACTTGGCGCTATTAGTTGGATGATTGCTGTAAGTGCTTTCATTTTATTTGCTTGTAGCAGTTTAAGACACACCCTATTTCAATCAACCGCTTTTGATTTAGGGATTTTTGACCAGGCAATTTATTTAATTAGTCAGGGAAAAGAACCCATTACTACGATACAAGGGTTTCATATTCTTGGTGATCATGCTGCTTGGATTCATTATATTTTGGCTTTACCATACAAAATTTACCCTAGTGTCTATTGGTTATTTATAATCCAGTCATTGGCGTTAGCTTTAGGTGCTTTACCTACATGGTATCTAGCCATGCAAGCAGGATTGAAAGAAAGTCAAGCTATGGCAATTGCAACTGCTTATTTATTGTATCCAGTAGTATTTAATGGCAACTTATTTGATTTTCATCCTGAAGTTATTGCCGTACCCTTACTTTTAAGTGCAGTTTTAGCAGCACGTTTGGAAAATATCGCTTGGTTTTGTGTATGTATTATTCTCACTTTGGGATGTAAGGCTGTATTGTCCCTCACTGTTGTGGCTATGGGAATAGGGTTAATGTTATTTGAAAAGAAGCGTTTGTGTGGCTTATTAGCTATTATTCTGGGTAGTGCTTGGTTTATTATTGCCACTAAATTAATTATTCCGGCTTTTAGTGGTGCAGAAGCAGCAGCAGTAGGACGTTACAGTTATTTAGGTAACTCGGTTTTTGAGATTGCCAAAAATTTAATTTTTCAACCTGGATTAATATTCAGTAAGATATTTTCTTTGGATAATTTTGGTTACTTAATTTTATTATCAGCGCCCATAATTTGGGGTTTATCCACTGCCAGTTTAAAACCTTTAATTGGTGCTATTCCTTGTGTAGCACTCAATTTAATCGCTGATTATCAAGCCCAAAAAGATTTAGTTCATCAATATACATTACCAGCTTTACCATTTTTGATATTGGCTGTTATTGCTAGTCTTGCTGTAGGTAAGGGATTACTACAAAATAAACGGGGAATCATTATTTGGTCATTAATTACATTTCTCTGCTTGGCAAAATTTACCCATTTTACAGGTAAATATTTAGAGTCTATAGATAATTTGCCAGCTACAAGAGAAGCAATTTCTCTGGTCAAAAATCAGGGTAGCGTCTACACAACGGCGCAAATTACCCCACATTTAAGTAACCGGGATTTAATTAAATTTACAAATGCAGATTTTCCCAATCAAGATTTGAATATTTTTGATTATATATTGTTAAATGTCCGTCATCCAGGTTGGGCAAGTAATCAAGAATTTGCAACAAGTTTAGTAAATCAATTAACCAACAAGCCAAGATTTAAATTGACATATCAACAAGATGATATTTATTTATTCACAAAAAATTAACGTAAAATATCTTCTGGTAGTGGTGAATTAAAGTCCGGGGTCTGGAATTTCTGTATTGTACATCCTCTAATTAATTAGTGGTGAAATCAATTTAAAACCTTCTGATTCCCCGATAATTTTACTCTCCTTTAAATTCATTTTCTGCAAGGTGTCATTATCCACCAACAAATAAGATTTATGAACAAACTTATCTTGTAAATCTGCAAGAGATGTAGGAATAACTTTACAATCACTATAAAAGTCTAAACTAGGACGACCATCAGGAAAAGAAGTATAAATTTCTGTTCCTGGTGGAATATTATCCCTAATTAATGCTGCAACTGGTAAAACGGGGAATTTTTCATTTAACTCCCATATCCATGACTGGGAACTCATTAACATTGCTAAAACTAAATACATTCCCGCAAATAAAACCGGGATAAATTGACGGTTATGCTGATTAATAAACCATGATGTGATTCCCATAGTCACTGCTAAAATCATACTCATAACAATTAACAATGGCTGTTTATCAACTATACTAAAATAAACACAACCTACTAAACCAATAATAACTAAAAATGCAAAAAATCCTGTCAAAAATCTGGTTTTAAACTTCTCTTCCTGCCAAATATAACTTAAATTAGCCCCAATTGCTAAAGCTAAAAATGGGTATATGGGCATAATATACCAGGGTAATTTGGTACTCATTAAAGAAACTATGGCAAAATAAACAATTGTACCAATGAGAGTTAAACAACCCCAAGCAGTATGACGATTTTTCCAACTTAAATATAAACCACCTGGCCAAAATAACAACCAGGGAAAACCATATTTTATCACTTCCAGTAAATAATACCAAATCGGACCGGTATTACCTTCTACAGCTTTTCCTAGTCTATCAAAAGCTTGAGACTGAAAATGCACTTCTAAGAAAATATTACCATAATGTTGCCATTGAGCAAAATACCAAGCAATAGCAGGGAAATTTCCTAAAAACATTCCTATCCATAGAAATGGATTTTTAAATATAGCTAATTGTTTATTAGCAATGATAAATAAACCTGCTATTCCTGCTAAAACTACTACTAACATTCCCTTTGTCAGAGTAATTAAACCCAAACAAAATCCGATACCAACAGCATATTTTCTATCATGACGCGCTTTGAGAACACAAAATAATAATAATAAGAAAAAGGAAATAGTCATTCCATCTAACATTGCTAGTCTACCATGACGGACTACAGGCAATAATGTTAAATAAACCAAAGCCGAAAATAAAGCTGGTAAAGTTTCTGCAAAAATTAACCTTCCAATTAAGTAAAGTAAAGGAACTCCTAGCGCGGTTAAAAATGCTCCGGGAAATCTAGTAGTAAATTCTTGTATTCCTCCTGCATGATAGCAAATAGCAATTAACCACTGCATTAAAGGTGGTTTTAATAAAAAAGGATCTCCTTGAATAGTAGGATAAACCCAGTTACCAGTACGATAAATTTCTCTAGCAACTATAGCATAAGTACCTTCATCCCAATCTCGTAAAGGTAAATTTCCCAGAAACATTACCCATAAAAGCAAAGACGCTACCAATAACCCTAATAACCATTGTTTATTGTTCATATTTTAGAAGTGAATTAAGGGGAGAAATTTCATAATATTTGTCACTGTTTTTAAAGTCTTTAATTCTGGGATATCTGGTTTGATTTTTTCTACCATTATTAACTGCTTTTCGGCTTGTCTGGGTTGAAAGTCATATAAATAAACAACTCCTAAATAAAGCCAAGTATAAGGATTTTTTGCATCATATTTAGTTAATTCTGTTAAATTCTGAATTAATTCCGGTGCTTTGCGCTGTAAAAGTTGTGATAGCACTAGAGTATAACGCCAATTTAAGTTATTTGGTTGATTTTTTAAGTAATAATTAGCAGCAAATTCAATTTGTTTTAAATAGTCTTGAGTCGGGTCATATTGATTAAAATTATCTATCTGTACAAAGATATTATCTAACTTGCCATTTTGTAATTCTACTGCTAATTGTGACATTCGAGAAACTAAATCTAAAGGTGGTGTTTTTTCTACTTTTCCTGTGTCTGTAACATTTACAGTTATATCAGAACTATTTAAAGGTGTGATTTTACCAGTAATTCTATCTAAATATAATGCTGATAGTTGATATTTTCCTAGTGGTAATTCCTGGGGAATAAATGTAGCTAGATTCTCAATGACTCGAAAATTTCCCTGGGGATGACATTTTAAACCACAATATAAATTACCTAGACCAATTGCATGATCATGATACCAAGCTGATTGGCCATTTTCCCATTTTAATAGTAATAAACCATTTTGTAATTCATTCCACGAACCAGTTATTTGATAAGTAACGGAGTTATTTTTACCTATTATAAATTGATTAGCAGTTATAACTTTTTCTAAAGCAACTGATTTCTGATCATGCTGATTATTATTTAATTTTTCAATTAATTTTTCAACAACTATCTGAGGATTTTTCCGATGATATAATCTTAATTTATCACCATGAGGTAATACCCAATCACCTTGTAATTTTAAATCAGGAGAAGTTTCTATCAAAGATTTTAATTTGCGTTTAGTTTCTCCCTTTTCTCCTGGTTCGTCTGGTTCATTATCTTTGGTAACATACCAAGATAAATACTGTAAATCTTGGTCTACTTGCGATAATTTCATGGTTAATTTTCTCCCATAGACGCGAAAATCAGCCAATGTACCGAAATAATCTAAGGTAAATTCATTAACTTGGGGTGTAGAAACGGGAACTACTCCTAAAGTTGTTTTTAAATATGGGGTAGTTTGATAAATTTTCTCGATTAATTCAGCAAGAGGATATTTTTTACTTTCATTATTTGGTAAATGTTTTCCTCCATAAGCCTGAATTAGAGGTAAAGGAAATAAATTATTTAGTAAAATTATGCCACTTAATAGTATAGTTGCTAATCTTAATTTATTAAACCAGATATTTTCAATTAAATTAAAAAAGTAAGCTAAAATTAAACTAATTACCGGAAAAGAAGGAAGAATAAATCTAATGTCTTTGTTTGTCCCCAGAGAACAAATTACATAGCTACCAATTAGAAAAATAAATAACCAATTTAAAGCAGATTTAGCTAAATTATCTTTAACTGCATTTTGACTAAATCTAGATTTAAAAAGATAAATTAAGAAAATACCAATACTCATAAATAATATCGGAAAACCAACAGTTTCTGGGATAGTTTGCGGATAATATAACCAACCAGCAATGGTTGTCGCAGCAGGATCACCCTCTCCTTTTCCCACATTATTAGCATTTAATGCAGAAGTAATAATAGTTAACCAATTTAAACTATACCAAGAACCACAAATTAACCAAGCTAAAATTAAAGATAAGGCTGTTTGAATTAGTTTAATAAATTTACGTTTGCTGATAAAAATAATTAATGTGTAGATACTAGGAATCAGAATAAAAATAAAACCTGTGGGTTTAGCTAACATAATTAACCCTATTCCTAACCCCAATATCAAAGTTAATACCCATGACACAAAACCAGTATGACTATCTTTCCAAATTGTTAAAATGGTGAAAGTAGCTATGACAATAGACGTTAAACCATAATCTAATAAATAATCAGTTCGCATAATTCCCATAATGGGAAATAATAAGCAAAATATGCTGGCTGTGATGCCAATTTTTCGGTTTTTAAATAAATAATTCCCTAAGTGATATACTGATAAAGTCAGTATAGCTGTATATAATAAATTGACTAAACTCGCTTGATCATAGCCTTTACCAAATAATACCAAAAATGGTACAGTACAAATATACACAAAAGGAGCGCGATAACTGGGGGTTAATTCCCACAGAGATAACCACCAATTACCTGATAAAATATTCAGGTTTTGAAAAATTCGATAATGATGCAATGCTGCGGTTAAATGGGCGCTTTGATCATAGGATGGAATAGATTCATCTAAGAAAAACCATGTTCTATCTATCAGTAATCCTATCAACCAAATTGTTAATAGTATGATATAGTCTTTATTGATTTTCAGATAACGGTAATCATTCATTAGGTTTTGATTTTCAGGTAATTAAATTTTAAAGATGAATTTTAAACATTTTCAAGTTTCTCAAAAAATTTTATCATGATCAACCAACCTATCTACTCCCTCGTGATTCCCATTTATAACGAATCAGAAAACATCACAGAGATGTATCGCCGATTACATCATGTCATGGCACAGTTAGACGGTGATGCTGAATTAATTTTAATAGATGATGGTAGCCGCGATCGCTCTTTAAGTATGATGCGCGAATTACACCATCTTGACAACCGAGTCCATTACCTCAGTCTAGCCCGGAATTTTGGACATCAAATTGCCGTTACCGCAGGTTTGAACTTTGTCCAAGGTAAATGTATCATTGTTATGGATGCCGATCTCCAAGATCCACCAGAATTAATCTTAACCATGATTGACAAATGGCATCAAGGATATCAAGTAGTTTATGCCCAGAGGACATCTCGTCAACAAGAAACCTGGCTAAAACGCTTGACAGCATATCTTTTTTATCGCATTCTTCGACGTTTGGCTAAAGTTGATATTCCCGAAGATACAGGAGACTTTTGTTTAATGGATAGACAGGTCGTAAATATCCTTAATTCTATGCCCGAACGTAATCGCTACATTCGCGGTTTACGTGCTTGGGTAGGTTTTCGACAAACTTCCGTACCTTTTGCACGAGATCCCCGCTTTGCTGGTACAGTAAAATATACATTTGGTAAATCTTGGGCTTTAGCAATTGATGGTATTATCTCCTTTTCCACAGTTCCCTTGAGGCTGGCAACTTATATAGGCATATTATCAGCTTTTATTGCCCTATTTATGATATTATTAGTTTTGTATTGGCGTTTATCCCAACCATTCTCCCCCATAATCGGTTACACATTAATTACAATTGCCATGTTCTTCCTTGGTTCAGTACAATTAATTTGTATTGGTATTTTAGGCGAATATATTGGCCGGATATACGAAGAAGTCAAAGGTCGTCCTCTTTATACATTAAAGGAAACTGGAGGTTTAAAAGAAAACTCAAATATAACATGACCATAGTATCATTTTATTCAATCTCAACGGGATAAACCTTGTTTCTGTAGCAGCGTTTACCATTGACGTAGTGAATCCCTATGGATTCGTATTTGTGTTCTATATAATATCTCAGGTAATATCCGTGTCAATCCAAGAATTTAGTTTACTGCTAATTTCAGTTATCATTAGTGTTGGTGGACAGTTTTTTTTGAAGATAGGAGCGACAAAATTAGGTAAAGTTGATGCAGGTAACGCTATTAGTCATATTCTCAGTATTGTGACTACACCAGAACTTTTATTAGGACTAACCTGTTATGGTATTGGTGCTATAGCTTATATTCTCCTGCTGACGAGAATCAATCTTAGCGTTGCTGCTCCCGCTGTATCAATTGGTTATATATTTTCCGTATTATTAGGTTACTTTGTTTTAAAAGAAACTATTCCTCTCAACCGTGTTTTTGGACTAGGTTTAATTGTCACGGGAGTGATATTAGTAGTTTGGAAAAAATAAACTATGTCCTCACCCACTCTAGCAAATCTTCAAACCTCTCCCCTGTCAAGGAAGAGACTTGAACTCGTCTTTATTGATAATTCAAAGGAGTTGGAAGTTAGGTCAGGCTAGTGAATCTCAGTATATAGAGAAATGTGTTATAACCTAGCATCAGAGTCATGATCCTGATCATTTATTGCTCACCCCTTGAAGGAGTTATGCTGTGGAAAATAATAAGTCATTTTTTGAGACGCAGGGAATATTAATATCAATACTTGGCTTAACTGGTGCTTTAAGCATTGCTTTGATGATCATGTTCAAAGGTAACACCTCTGACGCTGAAAATCGCAGCGTCAGCACCAAGGATAATGATACTGCTGTTCTTATGGTAACTCAAGAGCGGTTAGAGCAGTTGAAAACAGAAATGCTCACCAGTTGGCAACAACAAGCACAAGCAAAAGGTGTTTCTACTGATGTACCGACTAACTTTCAAGGAATTGTCGTCAGTGAAGCTAAACTTCCCCCAGGAAAAAAAGTTATCGCCCTAACCTTTGATGATGGTCCTTGGCCTAATAGTACAGCAAAAGTATTAGATATTCTCCAGAAAAATCGCATCAAAGGCACATTTTTCGTCGTCGGACAAAATGTTAAGAATTATCCTGACTTGACAAAACGAATAGTTGCAGATGGTCATACTATCGCTAATCATACTTGGCATCACTGGTATCATCACATGAATGCACAGGTAGCCGCTGCGGAAGTTGCAAATACCGGAGACATAATTTATCAAACTACAGGGGTGAAAACTAGTCTATTTCGTCCACCTGGTGGCAATATGACCAATGGGGTGGTAGCTTATGCTAAAAGTAATAAATATGCTGTTATTATGTGGTCATCTGATTCCAAGGACTATTCACGTCCCGCTGTACCTCGGTTAATGAATAATATCTTTAGAGAAGCTAAACCGGGTGGTATTGTATTAATGCACGATGGAGGCGGAGATAGATCTCAGACTGTTAAAGCATTACCAGCAATTATTAGTAAGTTTCGCAAACAGGGTTATGAATTTGTCACTATTCCCGAACTTTTAGAAATGCAAGATCAGTATCCATCTTTAATTGCCCACAATAAAACAAAATCTCAAAAACCCCAAAAACCCAAGAAACCTTAAAGAAATAATGTCAGAATCAGGATACCCAGGATTAAAGGATGAACAGGATGAATAAGCTGTTGGACATTTAGATTGTATATTGCTCACAACTAAAACTCTTGTGGAACAGGCATCCTGCCTGTTTTAATTATGCAAATTAAATCTTTCTCAGCTTATACCAATTCTGTATGAAGATGCACATAATCGTAATTAAATCCTGTAAATCCTTAAATCCTGGACATCCTGATTCAGACAAAAAAGATGAAAGGATGAACAGAATAAATACAGATAAAGTAGACATCTCTAAATACGCAATGAGTGGGGGATTATACTAATGATGAGAGCGATCGCACAATCATGATATTATCCATTTATGTCTTGCGTGTTATTCTCAGTCCACCTTGTTACAAGACAAGCTGTTACACAAAAATTAACCGGAAAAATTAATTATGGCAGATAGAACCGAAATTCTTCCCCTTAAACTTTCTGATGGCCAAATAGTTAAAGTAGAAGTTACGCCTATAGGGGAACAACCTGTTTCTGCTGACACTAGAGTCCTTCAACAAGCAACAAAAATTATTAAATCCATTGCTGAAGATGTCGCGGGTACATTAGAAGATATCAAAGAAGCAGTCAAACCAGATAAATTTACCGTCAAGCTAGGGTTACAAATTGGAGTTGAGGCAGGACAACTAACTGCTTTAATTGTCAAAGGAACAGGCACAGCTAATCTGGAAATTACGATGGAATGGGGTAAATAAACGTTAATTCCCCCATACTTGTCATTCCCTCACAGCTATGGTACTCTTATCATCAATATGCTATGTGAGCTATGTGAGGGTAATCAATGGCTAACGAAGATAATTTACAACGCTGCTTAGAACGCTGCACAGTGCGTTTAAATTTAGCTGACAGTCAGGGAACAGGTTTTTTTGTTGCATCGGGTTGGATTCTCACCTGCGCTCATGTGGTTGAATCTGCAAAAGATAATCCTGTGCGGGTATTCTGGAAAGCAGAAAAGCGGAATTCTACTGCTAGGGTTAAGCAATTATACGAATATCCTATTGATTTAGCCCTATTGAAATTAGAGGGAGATAATTTCAATCATCCGTGTGTTGAATTGGATGTTACAGAACCTAATCACGATGATAATTTATATATTTTTGGTTATCCCAAAGATGCGGAAGTTGATTATTCTCAGGGAGATTCCGCAAGCTTTGAATATGAAGGAATAAGTTATAAAGACGACATTGTTCTTCATAAGTTCAAGCACGGGCAAGTTAAATCAGGCTTTAGTGGTTCACCTTTGCTAAATGTACGAACAGGAAAAGTTTGTGGTATTGTACATCTTTCTCGTGATAGAAGTACCGATTTAGGGGGGCGGGCAGTCTCCGCTAAAGTGATTTTACAAAAGTTTCCCGAAATTGCCCAACTTAATAAACAATTTCATCAGCAACAATCACCTGATAATAATCAGCCACTTACCGAAAAAGATGGAGACAATATGAACAAATCTCCACTTAGCGAAGAAGATAGAGACAACCTGAAAAAATTTTTGTTGGATAATACACTTGCGGATAGTCCTGACCAAAGAAGAACACTGTGCATAAATCTTGGTATTTTCGAGATAGCAAGAAGACGAAACTTAACAAGGAAAGAGGAATATGATTTTGTCACAGATTTAGTTAAATGGTTACATGATACATACAATCAAAAAGCCCTGAATAAT
>NZ_KE384657.1:69247-69576 GCF_000426905.1 Dolichospermum circinale AWQC131C | reverse complement strand
ACAAATGAAACTTTATTGAATATTCTCTTGAATATTCAAACAAAAATTGCTTTACCCACAATACCCAAGATAAATTAAACTGATAAATCAATTAAATTTATTATATGAACAAATCTCCACTTAGCAAAGAAGATAGAGACAACCTGAAAAAATTTTTGTTGGATAATACACTTGCGGATAGTCCTGACAAAATAAAAACACTGTGCATAAATCTTGGTATTTTCGAGATAGCAAGAAGACGAAACTTAACAAACAAAGGGGAATATGATTTTGTCACAGATTTAGTTAAATGGTTACATGATACATACAATCAAAAAGCTCTGAATAAG
>NZ_KE384657.1:55331-69234 GCF_000426905.1 Dolichospermum circinale AWQC131C | reverse complement strand
ACAAATGAAACTTTATTGAATATTCTCTTGAATATTCAAACAAAAATTGCTTTACCCACAATAGATATTGAAGAAGCACGTTCAAAGTTATTAGAACAGGTAATATCCTATTGGCAAGGAGAAAATAATAAGCAAGAATTTAAAATAAAATTCAAAGAAAAGAATGGCAATGAATCATCTACAAATACTATTTATGATTTTTTTAATGATAACCAAAATAATAATAATAAGTTTCTTATTTTGGGGGCTTCTGGCTCAGGTAAAAGTACAATGTTAAGAGAATTGAATCATGAATTAATTAAACATAAGAATGAGATTCCTATTTTGTTAAAACTTGATTCTTTGCATAAAAACCAGACAATAGACAACTGGATAAGTGAGTCTATTAAAAAAGTGTATGAAGTAGATGAAGAAACTATAAATACGATTTCGGGAAAATATAACGAAATAGGAATAATATTCCTCCTTGATGGGTTTTACGAAATAGAACCTTCACAACAAAATCAGCGTGCTGTTGATTTGAATAGTTTTATTGAAAAACATCAATGTCAAACTGTTATTACGAGTCAAACAGAAAAGAAAGATTTGCTTTTAAAAGAATTACGGAATAATTCTATTTTTGTTGAATTACAGCCTCTTGAACAAGAACAAATTGACCGTTATATTATTGATATAATGAACAAGCTTCTGGCAGAGCTTCAATATGCAGAACGTATAGAAAAAATACGTCCACAAACTTGGAAAGCTTTGACAAATAATAATCCCGATATTCTGGATTTACTAGGAAAACCTTTAGGTTTAAAAATAGCAGTACACAATTTTAAAAACGTTCCAGACAGGAGCAATAACGATAAATTGCCAAATCCGGCGGAAATCATCCAACAATTAATTAAGGCTGAAGATGGAGTGGTAGTTCCAATACCAGACGAGTACATTTCAACTCTTCATGACAATTTATGGCAAGACTATTTTCACGATCAGTCTGAAAAATTGAATAACAAAAATACAACTTTTTCTAGAGATAAGATAGTTTGGTTAGCACAGCAATTAAATAATACAGAATCCACATTGTCTATTGAAAATATGCAACCAAAATTATTGTCTGAAAAAAATAAAGAAAAAATACTTTATTATATTTTAGTTGGGTTAATTGTAGGCATATTATGTGGCTTATCAACGGGAATACTTTCTGAAATATTAAACTATAATTCTGACAATCCTCAATCTTATTTGAATACAATCAATTATATCTTTTTTGGATTAATCTCTGGATCTATATCTGGATTAATAGGTGGAATAATATCTTGGCTAAAGCTAAATACAAAATCTTGGTTAAAACTAAATACAGATACTCAATCTAAAGTAAGATCTGCTATCATTGGATTCGTATCTACAATAATACGTTGGTTAATTTCAAACTCACAAGCAGATAACATTCAGATTTTAGATATGATAGTATTTGGAATAGTTTTTGCATTAATATTTTATTTTTTAGATTTACCAGAAGACAAAATAGACTCAGTAAGTCATCAGGAATGGTCATTTGACAATCAAAAAGCTATAAAATCGGTCATGTATGGAATGGGATGGGCTGCATTTTCTGGACTATGTATGTGGAGTACATTATTAATAAATAGCATATTTGATCCTTTAGCGATGAAAAAGTTAAATAACCCCTGGCTAAATAATTTTATAACAATTGTCATTAATATTGACAATATAGATATACAAAAAGACGATATACTTGAGAGTTTGATAGGATTATTATTGTTTTTCATCATAAATTATTTTTTATTCCGAGAAATCAGCAGAGCAAATAATCAAAACACACAAGAAGATAAAAATTATGCAATTCTCAGGAAATATATGTATTTTGGGCTATTTATTTTTGGGATAATAAGTATTTTTATTTTCCATTTTATCTTTAATAAGATAGAACAATTTTACAAAATAGAAACCTTTGACAAATTTTATGATAAAATGAATACTTTCTATTGGGGTACGTTAACTTTAGAATTGTTCGTTGGGCTAAATATCGGACTACTTTTGGGATTTAAAAAAACAGATAATACCTCTAATACCTCAAATCAATCTCAAAATAATTTTATCAAGAAGATCAGAGGAAATGTCATTCAAAAATTAAAATCAGCTAAGTTAATAAAAGATCGTAATAATAGTATTCTCAAAACATTTGTTGATCTCGTTGTTATATCTTTGATTATTGGCTTTTTATCTTCAATAATATCTTGGATATTTTGGGAATGTTTCTCGCGCTATCCCAAATTTGTATGGTGGATTTTTTATAGACAAAATCAAAAATATGGTGGTATCTTATTTGGTATTTGTGTTGGTTTAATGATTAGCTTACTCAGTGGGTTAGTTAATGGAGAAAAGTCAGGTTTAGTCTGTATTAAATACTTCGCTCTGCGTTTATTTCTTTGGATGTCCAAACATATTCCTTGGAATTATGGTCAGTTCTTGGAAGAAGCTGTAAAAGTAGATTTATTGAAAAAAGAAGGAGGGAGTTATGAATTTAGACATGGAGAATTAAGAAAATATATAGCTGAAAAGTATTCATCTGAAACTCAGCAATAATAATGATTTTTGAATAAAATTACTAATACTTACTACAACACTTCTGAGGGGAATTAAACGTGATTTTGATTTTGTTGCTAATTTTTTCTTTAATTAATTTAAGTACCTGTTTAATTTATATGCAACGTGCAGTAGCTGAAATGTCTCAATTATGTCCATCAAACTCTATTGTATCAGATAATTTTATTGATTCTAGTTTTCCTAAAGTTTCAGTAATTATCCCGGCTTATAATGAGACAGATAATATTCATGATTGTGTTATGTCTATTTTGTCAAGCACCAACTTAGAATCTGATAAACTTGAAGTCTGGGTGGTAGATGATCAATCAACAGATAATACTCTAATTATTCTAAATACACTGAAGGAAAAGCTTAATGACCCACGACTGAAAATATTACAAGGATTACCTCGACCATCACCAAAAAGATGGAAAGGTAAAAACTGGGCTTGTGTTCAAGCTGCTGAACTTGCAAAGGGAGAATTTTTGCTGTTTATTGATGCTGATGTTCGACTAAAATATGGAGCAATTGAAACAGTTATTCAAACAGCAAAATTAGAAAATGTGGACTTGCTCAATTGTATTCCAGCATTAATTTGTAGCTCTTTATCAGAATGGTTAATACAGCCATTAATGTTTATTAACCTAGTTGTTTCTTTAAACTCTGGTGAGGTAAAAAATCCAAGAACCAAAACATCTTTTGCTTTTGGGTCTTTTATGTTATTTTCGCGCTCATCATACGAACAGATTGGAGGACATAGAGCAGTCGCTAATGAAGTTGCAGAAGATGTGGCTTTAGCTCGACTTATAAAACACAATGGTTTAAAGATAAAATATGCACTAGGAGCAAATTTAGCAAAAATACGAATGTATCGTAATTGGGCAACACTCTGGGAAGGTTGGACTAAAGTTTTATATTCAGGCTCACAACGTAGTTGGGTATTGATGGTATCTTTAGCTTTAGTAATGCTAAATATTTACTCAGTTCCTTGGCTAATGTTAATTATTGTGGCTATTAAAGGTATTTTAATTGGTTTGCAGATAGTTGATTTTATTGCAATTTGTTTAGTTGTAATAGCGATTCTACTACAATACAATTTGCGGGTAATAGCAGCAAGAGCATTTTATAGCTCTACGAAATATTGGTGGCTGCATAGTTTAGGGGGTCTTATGGTTGGCATTATTGCCATTACCTCAATAATTAAAACTGAAACAGGCTGGGGATGGACTTGGAGAGGCCGTTCACTTAAGTAAACTACCTCAGCAAAACAGTATAAATATTTTAGCGTTTTTGTGAATTAACACTATGAATCAGCATAACAACTCTCAAGAAAAAAATGTATGTAAATTATCAAAAATAATTGTAATCTTTTTTAGCCTATTCATAATTCTACAATTATTGGGTGGTGTATATATCATTTTTACTTCGCTAGATCCAATTATAATTAGTTATGGTGAAAAAAATTGGTTTCCAGAATCAAGTAAGCAAAAACCAGAATACGAAGATAAAAAAGAAAAAGGGATTCAATCAATAAGGAAAAAAAATTTTACCGATGCTATGTACGAATTACGCAGATATTTGTACTTAGATGATGGGAAAGAGTGTTTAAACAAATCAATTAATCCAAAAAGAAGAGATCCAGAGACATTAATTTATTTAAATAACGCCAAAATTGAAGAAAACGTAAAAACAAAGGAAGAAAAAGTTTATACTATTGCTGTACCTGTACCGATTTCTAAAGAACCGACTGAATCTTTGGAAATTTTGCGTGGAGTAGCTCAATTTCAAAATGAATTTAATTGTTTACCAAAAGACAATAGAAACTTCTATTTAAAAGTAGCAATTACATCAGATGATGATAATCCAGAAATTGCTAAAGAAGTTGCTAAAAAATTAGCAAAAGAACCTCATATCCTTGGTGTAGTTGGTCATCGTTCGAGTAGTGCCACTTTAGAAGCAAAAAATATTTATAATGATAAAAAGCTTGTAGCAATTACTCCTACTAGTACCTCTATTGAGCTTTCACAGCAAAAAAACTCAGAAAATTATGTTTTTCGTACAGTTCCTAGCGATAAAGTGGCTGCGGAAAAACTAGGAAAATATATGTTAGAAACATTGAATAAAAGAAAGGCAGCTATTTTCTATACTCAGGGCAAATACAGTCTATCGCTTAAGAAAGAGTTTGTACATTATGTAAATTCTCACGGAGGAGAGGTATCCTCTAATGAATTATATGATTTATCTAGTCCTTATTTTAGTCCACCAGAAAGCACTAATCAAGCTATTAAAGAAGGTGCGGAAGTATTGATGTTAGTACCCGATAATGATGATACTTTAAATAAGGTCATACTATTAATCAATCAAAGCAAGAAAAAATTCAATCTCTTGGGAGGAGATGTTGTTTATACGAACAAGATTATACAAAAAGACGCAGCTTGGCTAGAGTGGCTCAATGAAATGGTAGTAGCAATTCCGTGGCATATTGATGCAAAAGCTAAATCAACATTAGAATCAGAATCAGATTTTGCTACAAATTCGCAAAATCTTTGGGGTGCTAAAGTAAGCTGGCGAACGGCACTAGCTTATGATGCAACAAATGCTTTGATAGAAGCCATTAAGAAAAACCCAGATCAAAAGAAAATAAGAAAAACTCTCATATCAGAAAAGTTCAAGTTTGATGGTGCTTCAGGTAATGTTCAGTTTTGTCAAAATGGCGATCGCAAACAGAATGATGCTCCCGCTTCAGGTAATGTTCAGTCTGAGCAAAATGGTGATTGCAAACAGAATGATGTTCCCAAGGATGATCATGTGCAATTGGTGAAAATTGTTCCTAAAAAAGAAAATCAGAGCGAATATGAGTTTGTACCAATTACTGAATAGTGAAATTAAATCTCTATATTGCGTTTCGAGCTAACGCTCAAGTACGACAATACAATTGCCGTACTACTATGTCAACATATTTATACTTTGGTGAAAACGAATTCTTTCTAACTCGCAACATCAAACAACTAAAAACCCACACTCTAGATCAACAATGGGCAAACTTTAACTATACAGAATACCCCCCAGAATCTAAAGAAACCATTCCTCAAGCATTATCCCATATCATGACACCACCTGTTGGGAGTGGAGGAAGATTAGTACACCAACAGCACATTACTGGGAGTTTGTTCAAAAGAAATTTTGTTGCAGTTGGAGTCCATTCTCCCCAAAATTCCCTCAACAAATACCCTCCTTATCACCAACACTCACAAACCTGACGCGAGAAATAAATCAGTCAAACTCCTACTGGAGTACGCACAGGTAACAGAATTTCCTCTCATTCCCCAATGGCAAACCCAAGCATTAATACAGCAAGCTCGGACTTTAGTTGACGAAGTAGGTGTAACACTCACTACTGATGCTTACAAAGTGTTAATTGATTACACAGGCAATCATACACGACTGATATTCACCGAACTAGAAAAGCTCAAAACCTATGCTTTGGGTAAAACAGTCAATGGGGTTATGGTGAAAGAATTAGTCTCAGAAAGTGCTGCTAATAGCTTACAACTAGCCAACACCATTCGCTTGGGTAACATTCCTCAAGCATTAGAATTTGGCGATCGCTTAATTAACTGTAACGAACCAGCTTTAAAAATTACCGCTACCCTGACTACTACCTTTCGCACTTGGCTAACAGTCAAACAGATGATCATCACCGGGTGTCAAGATGACAATACAATAACCCAACTTGCAGACGTGAAAAATCCCAAACGCTTGTATTACATCCGCCAAGAGGTTGCTAATTGTTGTGGAAACAAGCTGAAAAATAGTTTGAAAATGCTGTTGGAACTAGAGCTAATGCTCAAATCTGGTGTAGATGAAAAACTCGCGTTGCAAACTCAAATTATCAAACTTTGCTCGTAGGTACTACTTCTTTCAAATGCAATAGACACCTCAGAAAATTAACCTACAGCAATTTGCAATCACACAAGGTACATCTTAGCCCCCTCCCCGCAAGCGATGAGGGGGTTGGGGGTCGGGTTCTTATTCCAGGTTTGATGACAATTTGCTGTAAAATGCTCCGGCTGTTGGAGGGATATTAAATTTCTGGAGATGTCTAGTTATTAATTAAATCCTGGAAATCCTCAAATCCTGGACATCCTGATTCAGACAAAAAAGGATTAAAGGATAAACAGGATAAACACAGATAAAGTATTTAATTAAATCCTGTAAATCCTCAAATCCTGAACATCCTGATTCAGACAAATTACACAGAACTTAATTGTTTTTCTGCCACTTTAGCCTCTGGACTGTCAGCTTCAGATGGTGGTACTAATTGCCAGAATTTGGGTAAGTATCCTTGCCAATTAGCGATAATTTCTAAGGCTTTGGGTGAACCAGTTTTATCAGCGTGAGCTTTAATTAAATCATACAACTGTTTTGCACCCGCATCACTAGCAACCCGCTGGACTTTAACAATAGCATGATTTACGAAATCAGGGAAATTACCCACTTCATCCAAGAAATAAGCCAAACCACCGGTCATTCCTGCACCAACATTCCGGCCTGCTTTACCCAGGACGACAATTACACCACCAGTCATGTACTCGCAGCAGTGATCACCAGCGCCTTCAATGACGGCTGTACCTTTTGAGTTGCGTACAGCAAACCGTTCTCCAGCCAAACCATTAGCAAATAATCTACCACCAGTAGCACCATAAAGGCAAGTATTACCGACAATTACGTTTTCCGCTGGGTTGTAAGTCGCATTTGCTGGGGGTTTAATGATAATTTCCCCACCATTCATTCCCTTTCCTACATAGTCATTAGCTTCACCTTCTAAGCTTAAAATCACACCATCAAGATTAAACGCGCCGAAGCTTTGCCCAACACTGCCTTGAAACTTCAGGTTAATTTGCCCTTTAAAGCCGTTGTCACCATATTTTGAAGCAATCACTCCAGTCAACCGAGTCCCGACGGTTCTATCGGTATTAACAACGGCGTAGGTTTTACTAACTATCCCTTGTTCCTGGATTCCTTGACAAATATCCGCATCAGCTAGTAATTGATCATCTAATACGGGTCCATTACTATGAACTTTTTCATGTACTAACCAATCACGATTAACTTTTGTATCTGGTAGTTTAGTTAAACAATCTAAGTTCACAGCTTGGGTTTTATTGAGTTTCACATCAGAGCGTACTGTTAATAAGTCAGCGCGACCAATTACCTCTGATAAGGAACGATATCCCAATTTAGCTAACAGACTCCGCACTTCTTCCGCAACAAAATAGAAGAAGTTGACAACGTTTTCGGGAACTCCTGTAAACCGCTTCCGCAGTTCTTCCTTCTGAGAAGCGACACCCACAGGACAGTTGTTAGTGTGGCAAATTCGCGCCATAATGCAGCCTTCCGCAATCATAGCTATCGAACCGAAACCAAACTCCTCAGCACCCATTAAAGCCCCAATCAATACATCCCAACCACTTTTTAAACCACCATCTACACGCAAGATGACGCGATCGCGTAACCTGTGTTCCATTAATACTCGATGTACTTCTGTTAAGCCCAATTCCCAAGGAGTACCAGCGTGTTTAATAGAAGAAAGGGGTGATGCACCGGTACCGCCATCATGGCCTGAAATTTGGATAATATCAGCATTAGCCTTAGCTACACCCGCAGCAATTGTGCCAATACCGATTTCTGCGACTAATTTTACTGAAACTTGAGCTTTAGGGTTAATTTGGTGCAGGTCAAAAATCAACTGTGCTAAGTCTTCAATAGAGTAAATATCATGGTGGGGTGGTGGAGAAATCAAAGTTACACCGGGTTTAGAACGCCGTAACATGGCAATATAGGGACTAACCTTGGGTCCTGGTAACTGTCCACCTTCTCCTGGTTTTGCACCTTGAGCGATTTTAATTTCAATTTGTTTGGCTGTGGCTAAATATTGGGGCGTAACGCCAAACCGACCTGACGCAACTTGTCTAATGGCACTTGCAGCGGTATCACCATTTCTTAACCCATGCAAATGGGGGAAAGTAGGAGATTTACCAGCAGTATCAACATCATTTAAAGCGTTGTAACGAATCGGGTCTTCTCCACCTTCACCAGAATTAGATTTACCACCAATGCGATTCATAGCGATCGCTAAAGTTTCATGTGCTTCTCGTGACAAAGCCCCTAAAGACATCCCCCCGGTACAAAAACGCTGGACAATATCATTCACGGACTCTACTTCTGACAAAGGAATTGGTGTTCGTTCACTCTGGAAATCCAATAAATCACGCAGTGCTGTCACAGGCCGATTTTGCAGATGCTGTTTATACACTTGATAATGGTCATATTGCTTACCATTAACTGCCTTATGTAGAGCCTTAGCCAACTCTGGGTTATTACTGTGATATTCTCCACTGGGACGGTATTGAACAAAACCCAAATTTTCTAACTTATTAGCTGTCAATTCTGGGAAAGCCTTACTGTGGAAAGATAAAACTTCTTGAGCTAATTCACTCACACTTAAACCACCAATGCGGGAAGTTGTTCCCCGAAAACCCAATTCTAGTAAATCACGACCAATACCAATCGCTTCAAATATTTGTGCTGCTTGGTAGCTAGAAAGCAGAGAAATTCCCATTTTCGAGAGAATTTTCAACAAACCCGATTCTACAGCTTGGCGATAATTTTCTATAGCTTTTTCCCAGGTCAAAGTAGCAATTTTACCCCTAGTCATAAACTGCTGGGTCTTAGGATCATCCCACCAAGCGCTGACAGTATCCAAAGCCATATAGGGACAAATAGCACCCGCACCATAACCCAACAAACAAGCAAAATGATGGGTACTCCAACACTGGGCTGTATCCACAATTAAGGACGTTTTCATTCGCAACCCAGCGCGAATCAAATAATGGTGAACCGCACCAATGGCTAATAACGGGGGAATATAAGTATATTCGGCGGCAATATCCATACCAGTGCGATCGCTTAATATCAATATCTTCGCCCCAGCCCGTACAGACTCCGCCGCTTGTTTTTGCAAAGATTCCACAGCAGACTGCAAACCATCTGGACCTGTAGATATGGGAAATAAAGTTGACAACTCAGCCGTGGCAAATCCTGACAGTTTAATTGCTTCTAATTCTGCTTGAGTTAGTACAGGCGATTCTAATTTGAGCTTGCGAGCGTACTCTGGCTTAGGTTCTAATAAATTTCCCCTTTCCCCCAGTTCCACCGTCAAGGACATGACCAGCTTCTCCCGCAAAGGGTCAATAGCCGGATTAGTCACTTGGGCAAAACGTTGTTTAAAATAGTCATACAGTAAATGGGGTTTTTCTGAAAGCACAGCCAATGGAGTATCATCACCCATACAGAAAGTCGCTTCCGCACCAGTGCTGGCCATGGGGTGAATTACCATTTCCACATCTTCTATAGTGTAGCCAAAAGCGATTTGCTGTTGTAATAGGACTTGTGTATCAATTTTCCTGCTAGTCTGCCCATTGCCATTTAGACTATGATGTCCATTACCATTAACTGACTCACCCTTAACTAAGCGATTCAATTCTAAGCGATATTTTTGCAACCATTCTCCGTAAGGATACTGTTTCGCAATACGTTGTTTAATCTCCCAATTTTTCAAGATTTCTTGGGTATTTAAATCTACCGCAATCATTTGTCCTGGTCCTAGTCTACCCTTTTCCAGAACATTTTCTTCTGGGAAATCTACAACTCCCGCTTCCGAAGCCACAACGATATAATCATCTTTAGTAATGACATAACGTGCAGGTCTTAAACCATTGCGGTCTAATGTTGCGCCTACCTTTTTCCCATCACTAAATACTAAAAGTGCTGGTCCATCCCATGCTTCCTGCAAACCGCTGTAATATTCATAAAAATCTACAATCTCTGGATATTCCGCTAAAGCAGGTTGATTTTTGTAGGCTTCGGGAACCATCATCATTAACCCTTCTAAAGGGCTACGTCCCGAACGTACCAGTAACTCTAATACATTGTCTAATGTAGCAGAATCACTATTATCAGTGTTTACCAGTGGCTTGAGTTCATCAAAACGATCTTCCCAAATTGGATGACTCAGAGTCGCTTCCCGTGCCATCATCCAATTAATATTCCCCAACAGGGTATTAATTTCTCCATTGTGACCTAATAACCGCATGGGTTGAGCTAAAGGCCATTTCGGCATGGTATTGGTACTAAAGCGGCGATGGTATACGGCAAATGATACTTTAAAAGCAGGATGCTTGAGATCCTCGTAAAAATCCCCCAATACAGCCGAACGTACCATGCCTTTATAAACAATGGTGCGACTAGAGAAAGAACATACATAGAAATCCTCAGAAATTCTCCTTCCCGCTTGCATAATGCGTTTACTCGCAATATACAGTTCTCTTTCCAATTCATCACCGCTTTTATCAGCGCAAGAAATTATAACCTGTTCTATACGAGGTTGATTCTCTCTAGCTTGTACACCTAACACCTCTGAACGCACCGGAACTACTCGCCAGCCCAGTACAGTCAATTTTTCCTCTGCTGCTATTTGCTCAAATGCATTCTTAGCAACTTGAGCCGCTTCCGAGTCTTGGGGCAAGAATATCATTCCCACAGCCTTATGACTCACATCAGCAAAGTCAATTCCGTGACTGTTATCTTGTGCCAATAATTCCCAAGGAATTGCTGTCAGTATTCCCGCACCGTCACCAGAATCTTGGTCAGCGCTACAACCTCCCCTATGTTCCAAGCAAGTTAAAGCAGTTAAAGCCTTGTCCAAAATTTCATGACTAGCTATATTCTGACGATGGGTAATAAACCCTACTCCACAAGCATCCCTTTCTTCTACCAACCACTTTTGTCCTAAATAAGTATCTTGACAATTGATATCTGACATTGTAGTTTGCTGACCCTGACTTGATTGATGACTCATACTTTATTCCTGAAATGTTGAGGTACAGACGTTGTTACTACTGCTATAGGGAAATTTTCTCATTTATTGGCACTCGATAAAAATACATAATTACCAAAATTTAGGGATAACAATTTTAGCCTTAGCTTGACATTTAGCCAAAGCTGTGTTACCAGTGCCTATCTATTTTTTATTTGTTTATGCACTCTAAAAAAAATTACCCTAATCTAAAATTTTAGAGCTGTGGGAATTTTAGATTTAATCTCTAAGACTATAATGATAGTCTCCAAGCAGTGTGTATTATTTAAAGCAGTTATCGCTAGTATTTTTAGTGTGACAACTGTTTGCTACTCTTGATAAGAGACAAAAACCCAATATACATACTATCATGATTATTTCTAAAAAAGGTAATTATTTTTTTAATTTTCTGATAAATTTTTCTTAGGCTGGTTTTTGCATAATAACTTTGTCAAAAAACACAATGATCTGGAAAATGCTCAATTCTCTGTCACCACTGCTGTCAGCGGGACTATGTTTAACTGCTAATTATGGCGTACTCGCCCAAAATATTCCTAGAATACCAAATTCCGTTCCCACTGCTGTTAGTGCTGGTAATCAAATTACTATAAATGGCCGAACCTTACCAGGAGCATGGTTACAACCAACAGGAATGCAAACTTATATCAGTGATGGCGCAGTTAAGCAATTAATGGGCATAGATTTACTCAGTAGTAACAATCCTGGTAAACAGCCAATACAGTGGTTTTCTAGCTTGACAAATCCCATAATTCTTAATACTAAACTAAGAGGTGGCTACCGCTATTTAGATATAAGTAAATTAGCTAAAACAGCAAAATGGCAAATTAAAGCTAATGGTAACACATTAGTAATTGCCACTCCCCCTTCTCAACTGAGAAATATTCGTCTTGGTAAACAACCAAAAGGGGATCGGATTGTACTAGACTTAGATAACCCAACTTTTTGGCAAATTAGACAAGAGTTACCAGTCAAAAAAGTAGTAGATCCTGATGAAATTCTCCCCAAATCTACCACACCAGCCAACCGGGAATGGACCGTCACCTTAGATACTATTGCTGATGCGGCTTTACTCGCAGTTTATAACCCTAAACCACCCATAGCACAAAGCACAGAATCACCCATTCAGAAAATAGAAATTGTCAATAATCAAACAATTATCAATTTGAGTATTCCCTTTGGACAATCTGTACAAATTAGCACTCTTTCCCAACCAAATCGCCTAGTAATTGATATTCAACCTGATGCAATGGTCGAGAGAAATATTACCTGGGCGCAGGGGTTACAATGGCGACAGCGGCTAGTAACTTTAGGAACAGACCGCTTTCCCGTGGTTTGGTTAGATATTAACCCTCGTACCGTCGGATTAAGCATTAAACCGATATTAACTAATGTGCAAACATTAACTGGTACTGCTCCTTTAATCCAAACTGCTCAAAATTACTTAGCCGTAGCAGCAATCAATGGTGGTTATTTTAACCGCAATAATAAATTACCATTGGGGGCAATTAGGCGAGATAATCAATGGATATCAGGACCAATTCTGAACCGGGGAGCAATAGCTTGGAATAATAAAGGACAATTCTATTTTGGTCGCCTCACCCTCACAGAAACCCTAACCAGCAACAATAATCAAAATTTACCTATTATTTTACTCAATACTGGCTATGTTCAAAATGGTATTTCTCGTTACACATCTTTATGGGGAGATACTTATACACCCTTAACTGAGAATGAAAATATAATTGTTGTAGAAAACAATCAAGTAACTAATCAATTACCGGGGGGTAAAACTGGTATAAATGCTATTACTATTCCCAAAAATGGTTATCTGCTGATTTTCCGTAATCAGACACCACAATTACCCATTGGTACAAAAATTAACATTACCAACACCACCAGCACACCAGAATTTAGTCGTTATCCCCATATTATCGGTGCAGGACCCCTATTACTAGAAAATCGGCAAATAGTCCTCGACGGAGAAGCGGAGAAATTCGGTTCTGCTTTTATGAAAAGTCAAGCAGTTCGTAGCAGTATTTGTACCCTTAATACAGGCAACTTAATCATTGCAGCCGTACATAATCGCGCTGGTGGTGGAGGTCCAACCTTAGAAGAACAAGCCAAACTAATGCAGACAATGGGTTGTATCAACGCTTTAAATTTAGACGGTGGTAGTTCTACCAGTCTTTATTTAGGTGGTCAATTGCTGGATCGTTCTCCTAATACAGCAGCCCGTGTTCACAACGGTATTGGAATTTTCCTAGAATCAAAGTCAGGACTTACCCAAAACACAAAAAAGAAGTAAGTAGGGCTTGCTGAAAAAGTTGTCTGTGAGGGGAGGTAACAGGGAACAGGGAACAGGGAACAGTA
>NZ_KE384657.1:53961-55122 GCF_000426905.1 Dolichospermum circinale AWQC131C | reverse complement strand
TTATTAATAAATGGTTTTAGGTTTATATGGCTAACGCCACGCTACGCTATCAGCAAGCCCTAAGTAGATGAACGGAAAATATCTTGAAACCTTCAAAGAAGTCGGCGATCTTATTCACATCTTATCCTAAGTCGTGTTTTTGATAAAGATTTTATGTAGACATAGAGTTTGAACATTCTCATTTTACCAGCCAGTGTTGACTTTTGCTATCTTAATCAAAGTGGCCGAATTTCGCCCCCTTTATCATCAACTGTTAAAGCTAAAAACGGGTTTATTATGTCTCCAAATGAGGTAATTATGGCTAAATTATCAGAAACTGTCCCCACGAATACACTGACTTTACAACCAACAATTAATTCTAGAGGCATTGCTGCGGGTGAATTACGTCCTTGGGGGTCTTTCACAGTCTTGGAAGAGGGTCGCGGATATAAAATTAAGCGTATTGAAGTAAAACCAGGTCATCGCCTGAGTTTACAAATGCACCACCACCGTAGTGAACACTGGATAGTTGTTTCAGGTACAGCCAAAGTAGTTTGTGGCGATCACGAGATATTATTAAGCAATAATCAATCAACCTATGTTCCCCAATGTACAACTCATCGCTTAGAAAATCCCGGCGTGATTCCCTTGATTTTGATTGAAGTGCAAAATGGCGAATATTTAGGAGAAGATGATATTATTCGTTATCAAGATGACTATGCACGTGAAAAATAGACAATAGATACAAGGGAATAGACAGGGGAGATTTTTTTCTTTTTGATCACTGACCAATAAAAAAATTCCATGATCAATTTAAGTTCAGCAGCCATTAATGAAATCAGGCGCTTAAAATCCAAACAACCAGCAAATATTTTATTTCGTTTGCGGGTGAAATCTGGTGGCTGTGCTGACTGGTTTTACGATTTAGGTTTTGATACAACTGTACAAGCCACAGACCAGATGGTAGAGTTTGATGATATTCGTCTAGTTATAGACCCAGGAAGCCTAAATTACATTCATGGCTTGTCACTAGATTACGCAGAAGATTTGATGGGTGGTGGTTTTCGCTTTGATAACCCCCAAGCAATATCCAGATGTAGTTGTGGTAATTCTTTCTCTATTTGTTAGTTGTCCGTTGTCCGTTGTCAGTTGTCCGTTGTCCGTTGTCAGTAGTTAAGAATT
>NZ_KE384657.1:33794-53854 GCF_000426905.1 Dolichospermum circinale AWQC131C | reverse complement strand
TTCCCTGTTCCCTGTTCCCTGTTCCCTGTTCCCTGTTCCCTGTTCCCTGTTCCCTGTTCCCTTCCAAAATAATTGACATAAAATCAGAAAAAATGATATAATCAGGATTTGTTAAAACTTATATCATAAAGCAGCTTCACGCGCTGTAACTCATGCCAACAATACAGCAGCTAATACGTAGTGAGCGCGAACTAGCGCGTCAGAAAACCAAGTCCCCTGCTCTGAAAGAATGTCCTCAACGTCGAGGCGTTTGCACCAGAGTATACACAACAACACCGAAGAAACCCAACTCAGCACTCCGCAAGGTGGCAAGGGTCAGGCTTACCTCTGGATTTGAAGTCACAGCTTACATCCCAGGTATCGGTCATAACTTACAAGAACATTCCGTAGTTATGATTCGCGGTGGTCGGGTGAAAGACTTGCCCGGAGTTAGATACCATATTATCCGTGGTACATTAGATACAGCCGGAGTTAAAGACAGGAAACAAGGCCGTTCCAAATATGGAACTAAACGCCAGAAAGCAGGGAAAAAATAGGTAAGCGGCGGTTAATCGCGTTAAATACGGTTAATCGTCCTGACCAAAATTACACAAGCAGAAATCAAGCTGTATCTGGCATAAAAAGCAAGTTGCATGAGCTTCTGAGAATAATCCTGTCAATAGTCGCCTTATGGCATTGGGAGACTTTAAACGAACGTCGAGGGAGATGGTATATTTCGATAGCACAACCCAATGAAGCGTTAAGCAATCCTCTCTCATGAAAGGAAGAGGAGGTATGTCAAAACTGATAGAGCCATAAACAAAAAATCAGGAAAATGAAGCGGCTGATAAAACCGCTTTTAGTCCCCTGTGTTCTGATAACATATAATTTCGTTGCCAAATTCCCTATTCAAGGATGAAGTATGTCTCGTCGTGGTGTTAGTCAAAGGCGGCCAGTGCCGCCTGACTCAGTGTACAATAGTCGCCTAATCAGTATGATGATGCGACGGCTAATGCGTCATGGCAAAAAATCAATTGCCGCAAGAATAGTTTATGACGCTTTGAAAACTATTGAAGAACGTACTGGTGGAAGTCCCTTAGAAACTTTTGAAAGAGCAGTGCGGAATGCGACACCATTAGTAGAAGTAAAAGCTCGCCGAGTCGGTGGAGCAACCTACCAAGTACCAATGGAAGTACGTACAGATAGGGGTACTACCCTAGCATTACGTTGGTTAGTACAGTATTCTCGTCAACGTCCAGGGAGAACTATGGCCGGAAGACTGGCGAATGAGTTAATGGACGCGGCGAATGAAACGGGCAGTGCTATTCGTAAGCGGGAAGAAACGCATCGCATGGCAGAAGCAAATAAAGCATTTGCACACTATCGTTACTAAACTAAGTAGAAAAGCGATATATCGTCCTTTACTGTTCGGTAATTCATATACAATGTGAATTATCTGATGGCAGGACGTGGCAAGTCCATAGTCTTTAATCAAACTATTACTGACGCGAAAACCAAGCAATTATAGTGATAGTTTTTTCAGAGCAAAAAAAAGTGATATTGCGTTTGGCTAAAGCGTGAAAGCTTACTGAGGGATAACCGCTCCCATGCTCCCATTGAAGTAAGAAGTAAATATCTAGCCTTGTCTAGGATTTATATAGCAGTAATATACAAGATATCATAGGGCGACAACAATAGGAGGTAATGGTGGCACGCACAAACCCGCTAGAGAGAGTACGCAATATCGGTATTGCGGCGCATATAGATGCGGGAAAAACAACGACGACAGAGAGAATATTATTTTACTCTGGGATCATTCACAAAATTGGTGAAGTTCACGAAGGAACAGCCGTTACAGACTGGATGGAGCAGGAGCGGGAGCGAGGAATTACCATAACTGCCGCTGCAATTAGTACCAGTTGGAAAGATCATCAAATTAACATTATTGATACTCCGGGTCACGTAGACTTCACCATTGAAGTAGAACGTTCCATGCGGGTATTAGATGGTGTAATCGCCGTGTTTTGTTCCGTAGGTGGTGTCCAACCACAGTCAGAAACAGTATGGCGACAAGCAGATCGCTATAAAGTACCTCGCATTGCCTTTGTTAACAAGATGGATCGCACTGGTGCGAACTTCTATAAAGTGCATGAGCAAATGCGCGATCGCTTACGAGCCAATGCGATCGCCATTCAACTACCCATCGGTAGTGAAACCGAATTTAAGGGGATTATAGACTTGGTGCGGATGTGTGCATATATGTACACAAACGATCAAGGAACTGATATCCAAGAAACAGAAATCCCAGCGGAATTGCAAGAAAAAGCATCAGAGTATCGGACAAAATTGGTAGAAGCAGTAGCGGAAACCGAAGATACTTTAATGGGCAAGTATTTCGAGGGCGAAGAACTTACGGAAGCGGAAATCCGTACTGCTCTACGGAAAGGAACAATTGAAGGGACAATTGTACCAGTGCTGTGCGGTTCAGCCTTTAAGAATAAAGGTGTGCAACTCATGTTGGACGCAGTGATAGATTACCTACCAGCACCAACAGAAGTACCGCCAATTCAAGGCACACTGCTCAACGGTGATCCCGTAGAACGTCATGCTGATGATAACGAACCATTATCAGCTTTGGCATTTAAGATTATGGCTGATCCTTATGGTCGCCTGACCTTCGTTCGTGTTTATTCTGGTGTGTTGAAGAAAGGTAGTTATATTCTCAACGCCAGCAAGAATAAAAAAGAGCGGATTTCTCGGCTAGTGCTGATGAAAGCAGACGATAGACAAGACGTGGATGAACTACGGGCGGGTGATTTAGGTGCTGCTTTAGGATTAAAAGATACTTTGACAGGTGATACCCTTTGTGATGAAGGTTCACCAGTAATTTTGGAATCCCTATTTATTCCCGAACCTGTAATCTCGGTAGCGGTTGAACCCAAAACCAAGAACGACATGGACAAGCTTTCCAAAGCACTACAATCCCTGTCAGAAGAAGATCCCACCTTCCGTGTTCGTGTTGATCCCGAAACCAACCAAACCGTAATTGCAGGGATGGGAGAATTACACCTAGAAATTCTCGTAGACCGGATGTTACGCGAATTTAAGGTAGAAGCGAATGTGGGTGCGCCCCAAGTAGCTTACCGGGAAACAATTCGGAAAACAGTTACCAACGTAGAAGGTAAGTTCATCCGTCAAAGTGGTGGTAAAGGTCAATACGGTCACGTTGTCATCAACTTAGAACCAGGAGAACCAGGGACAGGCTTTGAATTTGTCTCGAAAATTGTCGGCGGTGTAGTACCTAAAGAGTATATTGGACCTGCCGAGCAGGGTATGAAAGAAAGCTGTGAATCTGGTATTTTAGCTGGATATCCTCTAATTGACGTAAAAGCTACCCTAGTTCATGGTTCTTACCACGATGTAGACTCTTCAGAAATGGCTTTTAAAATCGCAGGCTCAATGGCACTCAAAGAAGCAGTATTAAAAGCTTCACCAGTGATATTAGAACCGATGATGAAAGTTGAAGTTGAAGTACCAGAAGACTTTATGGGAACTGTGATGGGCGATTTAATCTCCCGTCGAGGACAGATTGAAAGCCAACGCACTGAACAAGGACTGGCAAAGGTCGCATCAAAAGTGCCACTGGCAACCATGTTTGGTTACGCTACTGATATCCGGTCAAAAACCCAAGGTCGGGGTATCTTTACGATGGAGTTTAGTCACTACGAAGAAGTACCTCGGAGTGTGGCTGAAACTATCATTGCCAAAAGTAAAGGGAACGCTTAATTAAAAAAGGAAACGATTATTCATGGCACGCGCAAAGTTTGAAAGAAATAAACCTCACGTTAATATCGGTACTGTTGGCCACGTTGACCACGGCAAAACTACTTTAACAGCAGCTATTACAATGACATTGGCGGCTATGGGTCAAGCTGTAGCTAAGGGTTACGACCAAATTGATAATGCACCGGAAGAAAAAGCTCGGGGTATTACAATTAATACGGCTCACGTAGAGTATGAAACTGAAAGTCGTCACTATGCTCACGTAGACTGTCCAGGACACGCTGACTATGTGAAAAACATGATCACAGGTGCAGCACAAATGGATGGAGGCATCCTGGTAGTGGCAGCTACGGATGGTCCTATGCCTCAAACCCGTGAACACATTCTGTTGGCAAAACAAGTCGGTGTTCCTAGCTTGGTTGTCTTCTTAAACAAAGAAGATATGATGAATGACCCGGAATTACTGGAATTGGTAGAAATGGAATTGCGGGAACTGCTCACCGACTATGATTTCGATGGTGACAATATTCCCATTATCAAAGGATCAGGTCTACAAGCTCTCCAAGCAATGACCGCGAATCCCAAAACTCAACGAGGTGAAAATCCTTGGGTAGACAAAATCTACGAATTAATGGACGCTGTAGATTCTTACATTCCCACTCCTGAGCGGGCTATAGACAAACCATTCTTGATGGCTGTGGAAGATGTGTTCACCATCACAGGTCGTGGGACTGTGGCTACTGGACGGATCGAACGCGGTAAAGTTAAAGTTGGCGATACTGTTGAGCTAATTGGCATCAAAGATACCCGCAGTACTGCCGTGACTGGGATCGAAATGTTTAAGAAGAGTCTTGAAGAAGGTCTGGCTGGCGACAACGCCGGTGTACTACTGCGCGGGATAAAAAAAGAAGAGATTGAGCGCGGTATGGTAATTGCTAAACCGGGTTCAATTACACCTCATACTCAGTTTGAAGGGGAAGTTTACGTTTTAACTGAGAAAGAAGGTGGTCGGAAAACACCATTTTTCGCAGGTTATCGCCCTCAGTTCTATGTGCGGACAACTGATGTAACTGGAACAATCAAAGCCTTTACCGATAGGGAAGGTGGAAATGTGGAAATGGTTATGCCCGGCGATAATATCAAAGTTACAGTAGAACTGATCAACGCGATCGCTATTGAACAAGGTATGCGCTTCGCTATTCGTGAAGGTGGCCGGACGATTGGTGCTGGTGTTGTCGCTAAAATCTTGAAATAACACTCACCTTTTTGCTCTCATGACAAAGGAGCGGAGATAAACAATAAAATCTCTGCTCCTTTCTATTCCCAAAAACTATTTTGGATTTTAAATTTTAAATTCGAGATGACATCTAAAAATCTAAAAATCTAAAATCTAAAATCTAAAATCTAAAGTCTAAAATTTACCGAACCTGGAAAACTTTGATATGGCCACTCTACAGCAGCAAAAGATTAGAATTCGTTTGAAGGCATTTGACCGTCGTTTATTAGATACATCTTGCGAGAAGATTGTAGACACAGCTAACCGTACCAACGCGACAGCTATAGGACCTATTCCTTTACCAACAAAACGAAAGATATATTGCGTACTCAGATCACCTCACGTAGATAAAGATTCCCGCGAACACTTTGAAACCCGTACCCATAGACGGATTATTGACATTTATCAGCCTTCTTCTAAAACTATTGATGCACTCATGAAGCTAGATTTGCCTTCTGGTGTGGATATTGAAGTCAAATTGTAAATTTGTCATTGGTCAGTGATCAGTTGTCAGTGGTTAAGAAAAAAAACAACGCACAACTGACCACTGACATTTAGTAAGCTCTGAGAAAATTTATCTCAGGGTTTTTTGATTCATAAAGCATAATGATAAAATATAAACCAAGTCGGGAAAAATTAGAAAAGAATATAATATTTTAAGCAGACAATTTATACTCAACCAACTAACAATGACATCCTCTTCTAAAATTGCAGTTCGTGAACTACCCCTGTTTCCATTACCTGAAGTAGTTCTATTTCCTACCAGACCATTACCCTTGCATATCTTTGAATTTCGCTACCGAATCATGATGAATACGATTTTGGAGAGCGATCGCCGATTTGGGGTATTGATGATTGACCCAGTTAATGGGACAATTGCTAACGTTGGTTGTTGTGCGGAAATTCTTCATTGTCAACGGCTACCTGATGACAGAATGAAACTATTAGCTTTAGGACAGCAAAGGTTTCGTGTTTTAGAATATGTCCGCGAAAAACCTTATCGTGTTGGTTTGGTAGAATGGATTGAAGATCAACCACCAGCTAAGGATTTACGTCCTTTAGCATCTGAGGTAGAACAACTTTTACGGGATGTAGTTCGTCTTTCATCCAAATTAACGGAACAAAATATTGAATTACCCAATGATTTACCAGATTTACCCACAGAATTATCTTATTGGATAGGTAGTAATCTCTATGGTGTAGCCCCAGAACAACAAGCATTACTAGAAATACAGGATACAGTGGCTCGTTTAGAACGAGAAGCGGAAATTCTCACTTCTACTCGTAATCATTTAGCGGCGCGTTCTGTCCTTAAAGATACATTTAGCAATATGGGATAAACTGACCAAATTTTAGAAGTTCGGGATTTGCACAAAGCATCCAGTTTCTATGTTCCAAAGTTTGATGGTATTATCCTCACTAAAGATAAGCAAGATTTTATCTATTTAGAAAAAGCCTTGATTTGTAGGTTGGGTTGTGGAACGTGAACGTTCGCGGAGCAATTAGTATGAAACCCAACATAAGTGCTGGGTTGCGCTGTCACTTAACCCAACAAAGCAGGAAATGGACTTTAGCCATGAGAGTGTCAATTGGCATCAATCCTCACTTTCTCGATATAAGTTCTGTAGGTCTTGTAATTGGGTTTTACGAGAAATTCGGCGATATTTTTTACTTTCTAGTTTTGGTTCGTACTGACTTTGACCTTTACCTTTAGATATTAATTTTAAACTTGATTCGGGGTCAGATTGTTGATTAATCTGGTTTTGATGAGCGATAGCATCATCTAAAAATTCTAAATAATGCTGATATCTTTCCCATTCTCCACTAACAGCACAATCAGGCTCATCTTTATGTATACAATTGCTAAAGCGGCAATGGGCAACAGCCAGACGTTTTCTGGCTTCTGGGAAATAGTGAATTAGTTCTTCAGGGCTACAATCTAAATCAGGTTGATTAAAACCGGGAGTATCTGCTAATAAACCACCCTCCGGCATTTCAAATAATTCTACATGACGAGTGGTATGACGACCACGAGCTAATTTACCGGAAACTTCCCCTACCCGCAGGTTAGCGTCGGGAATCAAACTATTAATCAAGCTGGACTTTCCCACCCCCGAAGGACCTGCAATCACAGTAATTTTATCCTGCAAATATGTGGCTATTTGATTGATATTAATGTGATTCTGAACGCTAATAAATAAAGGTTGATAGCCCCAAGCCAGGAGACGATCATTAATTTGTTGTTTTTCCAGGGAGGAAATTAAATCACACTTATTTAAACATAAAAGTACATCAACTCCCGTAGATTCAGCCTTGATTAAAAATCTACTTAATTGTACAGGTTCTAAAGGAGGATCAGCAACAGCAAATACCAGCAGAATTTGATTGACATTAGCGATCGCTGGGCGATTTAATTGACTATGACGGGGTAAAACCTCAGCCACAGCCCCTCGTCCCCCAACCCAATCTGGTTCTTCAACCATAACACGATCTCCCACCATTACCTGTTGACCAATTTTTTTCAGGCGTGTTCTCCGCGTACAGAGAAGAATCAAAGGATCAGATCCTATTACTGACTCATCCATTTGTACGCGGTAAAAATTCGCCTGTACAGCCAACACCGTACCGAATAACTTTCCAGTAGTAACAATTTCCCTTGTCATTCCGTAACAACCGGACGACGAATAACCAGAGAAAAATAGCCTGAACAGTCGGTAATTTGTTCTACAAAATAACCAGCCATAGTCAGACTATCAGGAACTTGTTCTATAGGTTCACCAGCATCCAACCAGACCTCCAGTAAACCACCAGGGGGCATTTTTTCCAAATACAGTTTTGTGCGTACAAAATTAATGGGACAAGGAGTACCACGTAAATCGAGTTGAGCGTCAGGGGTTAATATAGAAGACCCACTCATGACTTAAACAAGCCTCCCAAGAATCCTTCTAAACCACCTTTACCTGTTCTATCCCCCTTAATTTTAGCCAGTTTTTCCAGGAGTTCCCGTTCATCTGGGAGGATCTTCGTGGGGATATCAATTAACACCGTCAACATTTGATCACCACGACTCACAGGATTACCCAAACGGGGGACACCACGATTTTCTAATTTCATCACCGTATTTGGTTGAGTTCCTGGGGGAATTACCAACTCCACTGGACCATCTACCGTACTTACCTCTAAACGACAACCTAAAATTGCTTGTAGGTAGCTAATTTTAATTTCCGAGATAATATTAATTCCATCCCGATGAAATTCTTGATCTTCATTGACAAATAAGTAGACATATAAATCACCAGGTGGTCCACCCCGTTGACCCGCATCTCCCTCTTGGGAAATCCTTAAACGCGTGCCATTATCTACCCCAGCAGGAACATTGATTTTTAGTTTCTTTGTCACCTGATTCGCGCCTTTACCACCACAAGCATCACATTTATCCTCAACTACCGTTCCTGTACCATCACAGGTGGGACAAGTTGATACTTGGGTAAAGCTACCAAATGGAGTTCTTGTGACTCGTCTAACTTGACCTGAACCACTACAAGTTCCACAAGTGCGGGGACGAGTTCCTGGTTTAGCGCCCGAACCATTACAAACTTCACAGGTTTCTAAGTGGGAAATGCGGATTTCTTTTTCCCCGCCAAATATCGCTTCCCGAAAATCTAATTTCAGGTCTAGGCGCAGATCATCACCTCTCACCGGTCCGCTACGCCGTCTTTGTTGAGTTTGTCCACCTGGAGCGCCACCAAAGCCGCTGAAAATGCTTTCAAAAATATCAGCAAAGTTACTCATGTCATCTTGGAAACCAGCGCCAGATGCGGCTGCTCCAGAAACGCCAGCCTCACCAAAGCGGTCATAACGAGCGCGAACTTCTGGTTCTGACAGCACTTCATAGGCGCGGTTGATTTCCTTAAATCGTTCCTCCGCCCCAGATTCTTTGTTAACGTCTGGGTGATATTTTCGGGCTAGGCGGCGATAAGCCTGTTTAATCTGTTCTTTGTCGGCGTCACGAGAGACACCCAGGGTTTCATAATAGTCGCGGGCCATATAGCAGGGTTAAAAGTTATAAAGTACCGATAGGGTGGCTTAAGCCGTGGATAGTAGCTAGTAGGTTTAAGGTAACACTTTAATTTTTGTTAATAATTAATTTTATTGGTATTTCTTTGCTAAAGTTTGCTCATAAGTAGACAAATCTAGATTTTCAGACTAATACGTACAAATGTACCCAAAGCTCATGATCTGATTTTGGTCTTTGACCCATTTTGTCTATAAGACAATGTTAGTCAAATTTCTATTTTTGATCGAATCATAGCATTCATTAATTATTAATTGTTAATTATTGCTGCTAATTTTGATTAACCTTTTATTATTGTGCTATTCCGGTGTAGAAAAACCCACCTATGGATGATGGGGACTAGCCGTACCATTAAATGTGGAAAACCCAACCTATACTTTTCCTAGTATTTGTGCTATGGGCGTTACTAATGCAGTGGAGTCAATGACTCTTGAATGACTATTCCCCTTGATTAGTACGTTGGTAAATATCTGCACCAATAGCAAAGAGAATTTGCTGGAAATCCTCTAAAAGTGTTTTCAACTGGGTTAGGGATATATTAGGATCGCTGATTGCTGTCTTTAGTTGGTTAACTTTATCATTGGTTAGGTTTATTACTTGCTCATTGAGTAAATTGTGGTTTTCTTCTAATGTTGTGGCATAACTAAATAACAGTTTATCAGCTTGATTTTTGAGTTCCACTAATTCTTTATGTTTTTGATCCTCTTGAGCAAATAACTCCGCTTGTTTCCGCATTCTCTCAACCTCGATGCTACTCAATCCGCCTGTATCAGCAATGCGAATACTTTGCTTTTTCCCCGTACCTTTATCTTGTGCTGCAACATTGAGGATGCCATTTACATCAATCTCAAAAGCTACTTCAATTTGTGGTATACCACGAGGAGCAGGAAGAATGCCACTGAGGAAAAACTTGCCCAAAGTTTTATTATCTTTTACCATTGCCCGTTCTCCTTGCAGCACATGAATTTCTACAGAGTTTTGTCCATCAACAACTGTGGAAAATACTTGAGATTTGCTTGTGGGGATGGTAGTATTACTTTCAATAATTTTTGTGAATACTCCTCCTAATGTTTCAATTCCTAAAGATAGCGGTGTGACATCTAAAAGCAGTAGATTAGTTATTTCTCCTGCCAAAACTCCTGCTTGGATAGCTGCACCTAGTGCTACTGCCTCGTCTGGGTTAATGGAACGGTCTAGGGCTTTACCATTGAAGAACTTAATTAATGCCCTTTGCACTGCGGGAATACGAGTAGAACCACCTACTAAAATAACTCTATCTATACTTTCTGGGCTGAGTTCGGCACTTTTGAGGGCTTGGAGAATTGGTTCTATAGTCCCCTCAACTAAGTGCTTGGTCAGTTCTTCAAATTGAGCGCGACTGAGCACCATTTCCAGATGCTTGGGTCCTGTGGCATCAGCAGCGATAAATGGTAGGTTGATAGAGGTGCTAATCATGTTGGATAGATCAATCTTAGCTTTTTCAGCTGCCTCCCGCACTCTTTGCATTGCTATTTTATCTTGGGTAATATCTATTTTCTCTTCTGCCTGGAATTGTTCCACCAGCCAGCGGACTATGACATTATCAAAGTCATCTCCCCCTAAGTGATTATTGCCAGATGTAGCTTTGACTTCAAATACTCCACCTCCAAGTTGGAGTATGGATACGTCAAATGTCCCCCCCCCTAGATCAAATACTAAAATTAACTGCTCTTGATCTTGTTTGTCTAAACCAAAAGCTAGGGCAGCTGCGGTGGGTTCGTTGATAATTCTTAATACCTCTAAGCCAGCAATAGTACCAGCATCTTTTGTTGCTTGTCTTTGGGCATCTGTAAAATATGCTGGTACGGTAATTACTGCTTTTTCTACCTTGTCATTGAGGAAGCTTTCTGCATCTTCCTTGATCTTTTGCAAGATTATCGCTGATATTTCTTGGGGTGTGTAACTATGTTGGCGAATTTGTACATCTACGGTATCATCCCTACCTTTGACGCAATTATAAGCAACACAACCACGCTCTAATTCTGTTTCTTCCCAACGGCGGCCAATGAATCTTTTAATACTGTAGACTGTATTTTCTGCATTAGTTACTAACTGACGCTTGGCTATGCATCCGATTAAACGCTCTCCATCTCTAGTAAAACCTACTACACTAGCGGTAGTGCGTTTACCTTCCTTGTTAGCAATTACTATTGGCTGTCCAGCTTCTAATACAGCTATACAACTATTAGTAGTGCCTAAATCTATACCAATTACTTTTGTCATTGCTGCTTGTTCACTTTTTGAACTGGAGAGGCTGTTTTCTCAGTCTATTCTGATGTATCAAATATTTTCATCTATCCCCAAATACTCTATGATTTGAGCAATTCTTTAGTATCTGATATCATCATCTAAAACTTTTCCAACAACCTCTTGTTTTTCCAACAATCTGTTATGTAGTTACCAAAAACCCTTAACAGGTCGGTTTGGTTGATATCTAAACCCTATTAGTGCCATGGAAAATGATCCGTAATTGTTCCATAATTGTTATTTTTGTTAGACGGAATCTTCTGGGGAAGAAGATACATCTTCTTTGGGAGCAGCTACTTTCACCATTGCATGACGTAGCACTCGGTCACCAAAATAATACCCGCGAACTAACTCTTCTAACACTGTTCCTTCTGGATGTTCATCCGTGGCCTCTCGCATCACCGCTTCATGCAAATTCGGGTCAAATTGTTGACCTTCAGGACGCATGGGCGCTACACCTAAACGTTTTAGACACTCTACCAGTTGTTTATAAACCCCTTGATAACTTTTATGAATTGTCATTTCTCCTTCGCTTTGGGGTTTGAGGTGCGATCTGGCTCTCTCAAAATTATCCACTACAGGCAGTAATTCTGTAATTGTATTTCGTTTCACTTGTAAATCTATTTCTTCTTTTTCTTTACTAGTACGCTTACGATAATTCTCAAAATCTGCTGCAATTCGCATATATTGAGTGCTGCGTTCTTCTAGTTGTACTTTGAGAGATTCAACTTGCCCAGTTAACGCTGACAAAGCAGCGATATTGATTTCGACTGTTTGTGACCTATCTTGGTCAATTTCTTCAGCAACGGGAATATCTTGCATTTGATTGAATTGTTGGAATTGCTCCACTGCTGGCTCACTCACCTCGTGGCCAAATTCGTTAGGGTTAATTTCGGACGGGAATTCACTTTTCATACAAATACTTAGTAAATTAGAAACTGCTATGTAAATCCTAGACAAAGCTAGAAATTTGTTTTCTTAGTGCAATAAGAGCTTGGGAGCGGTTATACTTCAGTAAATTTACGTAACAAAGTTTGACGTAATATCACTTTGTTGTTAGCGTCTAAAAAAACTATCACCATAATTGCTTTGTTTTAGCCTAAGTAATAGTTTGATTAAACACTTGAGATAATTCATATTGTATATGAATTACTGACTTTTCACCACAAAAAATAGGACTTTTTCTATATAGGACTGGCTGAAAAAGTCTATTGCTAGGGTTTAGGAGTTAGCAAAAGCAAAGAAGAAAGCAAAAAGGAATCAACAAAGCAGAAAGCAGAATCATCTAGAACTGGAAAAACCACTTGATTTTTGATTATCCTGCGCAATTGACCCTTTTTATGGCTTCATACTACTTTTTACTTTGATTTCCTTGACTATTTTACCAAACTATTACACAAAGTTCTGTAAAACATACATCCCCCTAATTTATGAAAGGGGTATATAATCATTCACTACCAAGAGTAACAGCTAATTTATCGGCAATCCCCGCAATCCAGTTTTCATCTTGTTTTGTGTAACTGCGGGGAGCATTTGCAGCTAAAATTAAAACTCCTTCTTTACCAATTGGTTGACAAATTACACCTTGTGTGTTCTCTGGTAAATAATCAAATTCAATTTTACCAGGATAAACAGACAAAGCAACTAGATAAATCGGCTTTTGCGTTTCTAATACTCTTTTTAAGATTGTTCCTGGTACTACTTCCGATTTAGGAGCTAATATACCGCGACGCAATAAAACCTTACCTTGATAATACACTATTAGCGATCGCGTCACTGTATTTGTTAATAATAGCCGCGATGCCCAGGCTAATTCTGTTTTTGCGGTTTCTGATAAATCTCCTGCTAAAAAGAATCCCTCTTCCCCAATTAATTCTACTGTCTCTGGTGTCCTGGGTTGTACCTGTTGCCAAATTAAACCAGTTAAAATTAATATCGCACTTAAAATCACTCCCAGTACATCTCCTCGTGCTTGGGAATCTGTTAGTTGTGCAGTTAATAACCGATTTATTAACAACAAAACAGTACCTAAACCCCCAACTACTAAGGGTAAACGCCGCAAAACTCGATTAGGATCAGATTTAGTCATTGATTAACAGATACTTTAACGTTAATACAGATAGTATTTTACATAATCCTGTTTAAAAACTTTCTGTTTGTGTACTTTGAGATTAGTTTTTCGATTATCACCGGGTGGTTCTTCGTTAACAATAAGTTATAATTAAAACTTATAAAAAAATGATAATAGTTTTAATATTCATAACTGATCATAATTTATGTTTAGATTTTCTTAACAATTAATTGAGAATTATTTTTATTTAGTCACGAGCTTGCAATACTTTCGGCGATTTGCTACAATTTTTGAGAATTTCATAATTGGGGTTATATTGTCAATTTTATCTCTGTCTGTCTAGACGATTTCCAAAACCCTTTATTCATAGTTGTTTCAGAAATCAATACCGAAAAAAATACAAAACTTTACTTTCTTAGCAGCAATCTCTGAAAGAAGTTTAGTCCAAAATTTTTCCAGAAATTATGTAAGCTGACTGGGAGAACAAACATACTATTGACAAATGAGTTAATCGCTGGTATGCAGGGGTAATAGTTAAGTACCTAAAACTATAAAACTCTACCGAAAAATAATACACAAAGATAGACTATAGATAATAGTGAAAAAACAGAAGAGTATCCAGTGTGGAGTACGGAGTATGAGAAAAAATCATCTCCCCAGCCTCCCACTGTTGCTACTCTTCCCCAGGTTCCAATATACGTTGGAAAAGATAACCAGTTCCCCTAGCAGTGATAATTAATTCCGGGTTACTAGGATCATCTTCTAACTTTGCTCGTAAACGGGAAATATGTACATCCACAACACGAGTATCTACATGACGTTCGGGAGTATATCCCCACACCTCTTGTAGAATTTCCGAACGGGAAAAAGGTTCACCGGAACGACCGACCAACAATTCTAATAAGCTAAATTCCATACCGGTTAAGCGGATACGCTCATCACCCTTATAAACTTGGCGCTTATTAGTATCAATTCTGATATTACTGACATGGATAACACCAGAACTAGGAATACCATTAACACCTATTTTATCTACCCGGCGTAAAACTGAACGAATTCGCGCCTCTAATTCCTTGGGTGAGAATGGCTTGACCACATAATCATCAGCACCTAATTCTAATCCAGTAATGCGGTCTGCCACATCTCCCAAAGCCGTGAGCATAATAATGGGGACATCTGATTCCTTGCGTAATTCTTGACAAACACCATAACCATCTAGTTTTGGCATCATTACATCTAAAACCACCAGGTCCGGTTCAGCCTTGCGAAACATTTCTAAAGCTTCCTCACCATCCCCTGCTGTCACCACATCATAGCCAATCATGGAAAGGCGTGTTTCCAAAATCCGACGAATACTGGCTTCGTCGTCTACCACCAGGATTTTTTCTTTATGACTTTCCAAGTTTTGTCATGCTCCTTAACTAAAATTTTTCATGATTAATTTTTAATATCATAATATTAGGATATCATTCTCTCAATTGATTGGGAAAAAGCTGTATACCATTTCCTACTGCACCAAGGTACAGATTTATCTATGTTTATCTGCGTTTATCTGCGGTGAACTTCCCTATTCTTGTACCTGACTGAGGACAGAAATGCTTTCACTATTCCTATTAGTAAATTTCCCATTTTTCCCATAATTAAGAAATAATTAAGATTTTTAGATAAAATTTCAGTATGGCTAAGACAAAAACCATTTATATCTGTAGTAATTGTGCCGCAGAATTTTCCCAATGGTTCGGAAAATGTTCAAATTGCGACACTTATGATTCTCTGGTGGAACAGAACATTAGTTCTTTGATTGGAGATATACCTAGTCGGGGTGGTGTGGGAAATTGGCACAATACTCCGGGTAATGCTAGGTCTAACACTAAACCAGCTAAAGCTAGATCTGCCTTGACTTTTGATCAAATTAGTGATAGACAAATTGCTCGTTGGGAATCGGGTTATGGTGAATTAGATCGAGTTTTAGGCGGTGGTATAGTTCCTGGGTCAATGGTGTTAATTGGTGGTGATCCTGGTATTGGTAAATCTACTTTATTGTTACAAGTATCTAATCAATTAGCCCTGAAATACCGCATTCTTTACGTCACTGGGGAAGAATCAGGACAACAGGTAAAATTGCGTGCTTCTCGGTTGGGAATGTCCAAAGCTCCTACTGTAGTTACAGAAGATGATAGCGAAATAGTTACAAAGGTCGAAAAACCCATAGATCCTGATAGTATCGGCGCAGATTTATATGTATTGCCAGAAACGGATTTAGAGGAAATTTTGCGAGAAATAGATTCCCTCAAACCGAATGTAGCTGTAATAGATAGTATCCAAACAGTATTTTTACCAGCTTTGACATCAGCACCAGGTTCCGTTACTCAAGTCAGGGAATGTACCGCAGCTTTGATGAAAGTGGCAAAACATGAGGATATTACTATGTTAATTGTCGGTCATGTGACTAAGGAGGGGACAATTGCCGGTCCAAGAGTATTAGAACATTTAGTTGATACGGTATTATACTTTGAAGGCGATCGCTTTGCCTCCCACAGATTATTAAGAACTGTAAAAAATCGTTTCGGAGCAACCCACGAAATTGGTATATTTGAAATGGTGTCTCAAGGATTAAAGGAAGTTGAGAACCCTTCCGAGCTATTTTTGGGCAACCGTGATGATCCTGCTCCCGGTACGGCCATTGTCGTGGCTTGTGAAGGAACAAGACCAATAGTAGTAGAATTACAGGCCTTAGTTAGTCCTACCAGTTACCCATCTCCGCGCAGAGCGGGTACAGGCATAGATTATAATCGCTTAGTACAGATACTCGCCGTGTTGGAAAAACGGGTGGGAGTACCCATGTCCAAATTAGATTCCTACGTTGCCTCTGCGGGGGGATTAAACGTAGAAGAACCAGCAGTAGATTTAGGAATTGCCGTAGCGATCGTTGCCAGTTTTCGTGATAGAATAGTTGACCCTGGTACAGTCTTAATTGGAGAGGTAGGATTAGGGGGACAAGTGCGAACAGTGTCTCAAATGGAACTACGGTTAAAAGAAGCTGCAAAATTGGGATTTAAAAGAGCTATAGTTCCCAAAGGCACAAAATTTCCCGATCTTGGCATAGAGATATTACCAGTATCTAAGGTCATAGACGCAATTATTGCTGCTGTTCCCCATCAAGAACTGACAGTAGAAGACTTAGAACCGGAGGATGAATAGAAACCTGTTTTTATCTAAGTTTAACCATTTTTTAACCTGAACTGATTTAAACTGTGAATAAATTAAATTACTTTTACTTTAAAATTTACTTCAAATGGTTAATATTAGTAACTTAAGTCCTTCTCCTGTTGTTAATCTATCCGTGAGTAGCACTACTGGCACAGAAACAGGAACAACAATGATTACCGTTACCGCTACAGCCTCCAGTGCTGTTTCCGGTAATCAAACAGTAAATTTAGGAGTATCAGGAACTGGAATTACAGCCAGTGATTATTACCTCAGTAAAAACACAATTACTATTGCCCATGGGCAAACTTCCGGTTCTGTCTCCTTTATTGTAGCTGATGATGCCATAGTTGAAGGAACAGAAACCGCAACTTTAACAATTAGTACACCATCTGCGGGCATTTCTTTAGGGGCGACAACTTCCCAAAATATTACTATTACCAACAACGACTCCAGTTTTTTAACCAAAGTCGGTGGTATTACCAGTGCTAGTGGGGCAGAAATATCGGCTTTTGACCCAGTTAGCAAACGGCTATTCGTCGTTGCTGGTAATACCGTTGACATTTACACCGTCAGCAGTACAGGTTCTCTAACGGTGACTGGTACTTTAACCCCCACAATCACACCTATTGCGGGTACAGCATTAATTCCCAACAGTGTGACAGTGAAAAATGGTGTGGTTGCTGTGGCTTATGCTGTGCAGGATACTACAACTTCAGCCCAACTAACTGGTAAAGTCGCCTTCTTTAATGCCAGCAATGGTAGCTTTATCAATGCGGTAGATGTGGGTGCATTGCCAGATATGCTGACCTTTACCCCTGATGGCACAAAGGTATTAGTGGCCAATGAGGGAGAACCCAACAGCTACGGTCAAACTAATTCAGTTGATCCAGAAGGTTCTGTTAGCATTATTAATATTGCTGGTGGTGTTGCCAGTGCTACAGTACAAACTGCTACTTTCACCAGTTTTAATAGTCAGATTGCATCCTTAAAAGCATCTGGTGTGAGAATTATCGGACCTGGTGCTACAGTTGCCCAGGATTTAGAACCAGAATTTATTGCTGTAGCACCCGATGGGTTGACGGCGCGGATTACATTGCAAGAAAATAATGCGATCGCTATTCTGGATATTGCTACCGCTACAATTACCCAAATTATCCCCCTGGGTGCGAAGGATTACAGTTTACCTGGGAACGGCATAGATCCTAGTGATCAAGATGGTGGGATTAATATTCAAAATTGGCCTGTATTTGGATTATATCAACCAGATGCGATCGCTAGTTTCAACGTTAACGGCCAAACCTACTACATTACTGCTAACGAAGGTGATTCCCGCAACTACCCAGGATTTAACGAAGAAATTCGAGTTAGTAGTTCCAGCTATGGCTTAGATACAACAGTTTTCCCCAATGCAGCAACCCTCAAACAAAACACTAATTTGGGACGTTTGCAAGTAACCAATGCCACAGGTAATACAGATGCAGATGCAGAATTTGAACGTATTGAATCGTTTGGGGCGCGTTCCTTCTCTATTTGGAATAGTAACGGCACTCAAGTATTTGATAGTGGTGATCAACTAGAACAAATCACCGCAGCAAAAACCCCAACCTTATTTAACTCTGACGGTACAATCACCAGCTTTGACCAACGTAGCGACAACAAAGGACCAGAACCGGAAGGTGTGGTAGTAGGAGTGATTAACGGTCGTACCTATGCCTTTATTGGTTTAGAACGCACAGGGGATATTGTTGTCTATGATGTCAGCAATCCTAACCAGCCAATATTTGTTCAGTATATTAATACACCTGAAGATGTTGCCGTGGAAGGACTAACATTTATATCGGCCGCAGACAGTCCCACCGGTAAACCTCTGTTAGTCACTGCTAACGAAGTTAGTAAAACCGTTGCAGTATTTGAAGTCAATGTACCAGTATTTAACTTTAGTACCGCCAACTACAGCGTTACAGAAGGCAACACCACTGGTTTTAATACCTATGCCACCGTCAAAATCACTCGGACTGGGAGTATCAGTGGTACAGACACCGTACAATTACAATTGAGTGATGGTACAGCAGAAGGTGGTGTAGACTACATCAATACACCAATTACTGTTACCTTCGCTCCCGATGAAACTTACAAGGATGTACAAATTCCCATTGCTGGGGATACAAATGTAGAACCGAACGAAACTGTCAACCTCACCCTAGTAAATCCCAGCGCTGGCAGTTTAGTGGGAACAACCCAGCCTAATGCGGTGCTGACGATTCAAAGTTATGATCCTCCTACCAACATCACTTTAAGTGCTACCAGCACAAATGAAAATGTAACCCCCAATAGTGTAATAGGTACTTTTAGCACTACTGACCCTACTATCGGTGATACTTTTACCTATAGCTTTGTTGCTGGCACAAATGACAACGCAGCTTTCACAATTAGCGGAAATCAATTACTGATTAATGCCTCCCCAGATTTTGAAACCAAATCCAGTTACAACATCTTGGTGAGAACCAGCGACAATGGTGGTCTAACCTTCGAGAAGGCTTTCACCATCAACGTTAATGACCTCAACGAAATCGTTGGTACTGCTAGTAATAATAATCTTGTGGGGACAGCAGGTAACGATTATATTGACGGTAAAGCTGGTAACGATACCCTTAACGGTGGTGCAGGAGTAGATATCCTGATTGGTGGTACAGGAAAGGACACATACATAGTTGATACAAGCACTGACACAATCATTGAAAACCTCAATGAGGGTACGGATAATGTGATATCATCTGTTACTTACACTCTAGGCGACAACCTGGAAAATCTCACCTTGAATGGAACTACAGCCATTAACGGGACTGGAAATAGCCTGAATAACACCATCACAGGTAACACGGCTAATAACATCCTTGATGGTGGTTTAGGTACTGACACCCTGATTGGTGGTGTCGGTAACGATACTTATATTATGGATTCGACCACTGACACTATTACAGACAGTGTAGGTATAGATACAATTCAATCCAGTGTTAACCTGAGTTTAGCTGGTTATACCACTATCGAAAACCTGAACCTGACTGGGATAGCCTTGAATGGTACTGGAAACAGCCTGAATAACACCATTACAGGTAATAGCAGTGATAACACCCTTAATGGTGGTGCTGGTAACGACACTCTGGTTGGTGGTTTAGGTGATGATACCCTGATTGGTAGTGCTGGTAATGATAGTTTGGTTGGTGGTACAGGAAATGATACCTATAATTTTGTTATTACCACAACTAGCCTCGGTACTGACACCATCACAGAAGTAGTGGGTGGTGGTCAAGATACTATTGACTTCACGGGTACAACCGCAGCAATCCGCCTAAATCTAAGTATTACTACTACTCAAACCT
>NZ_KE384657.1:29442-33718 GCF_000426905.1 Dolichospermum circinale AWQC131C | reverse complement strand
ATTGCTGGTGCTGGAGCAGATAGAATTATCGGTAATGACCTAGATAACCGCTTGGTTGGTGGTTTAGGTAATGATGCTCTGACCAGTGGTGTGGGTAATGATACTCTAATTGGTGGCGCTGGTAATGACATTCTAACTGGTGGTCTTGGTAATGATGTCTTCAGCTTTACAGGGAATGCGGCGTTCACTTCCGCTACTCAAGGTCTAGATACTATCCAAGACTTTACTTCTGGTAATGACCAAATCTCGTTAAGTAAGTCTGTATTTGCGTCTCTAACCAGTGTTGTCGGTCAAGGATTCAGTGTAGCAAACGAGTTTGCTGTGGTTGAAGATGATGATTTGGTAGGTACTAGTAACGGGCTGATTGTCTATAGCTCTAGCAGTGGTAGTCTTTACTACAACGAAAATGGTGCGGCTGCGGGCTTTGGTACTGGTGGTGAGTTTGCTATTCTTGCTACTGCTCCCAGTCTGAATGCTAGTAATTTCTCTCTTGTTTAATGAGTAATTAGTTCACTGAATCAATGATTTCTGGGGTGGGGGATGATTCTTAGGTCGCGCTTCGTTATCACCTCCCACTTTTTTTTGTTTGATGCTAGAAAACTGGTAAAATCTTTTCCAGCTAACAACTGGCAACCAAAAATTAGGATTTCACAAAAATTTCACAAAAATTTAACAATGTGTACAAAAATTTGATAAATTAATACATAATTCGCAACAATTAGGGAAACATTACCTTGAGTTATCATCCAGAAGCAAATGCCCCCCACGGTGGAGAGTTAATTAACCGAGTTGCTTCCACAGCCCAAAGAGAAATATTTCTAACCAAAGCTGACTTTTTACCCCGCGTGGAACTTGACGAGCGAGCAGTTTCTGATTTAGAAATGATTGCTATTGGTGGTTTTAGTCCATTGACTGGTTTTATGAACCAAGCAGACTACAACCGAGTAGTTACAGAAATGCGGTTAGCTAACGATATTGTTTGGTCAATTCCCATTACACTGTCTGTAACCCCAGCAGTGGCAGACCGTTTAGAAATAGGTAATTTAGTGCGTCTGGATAACCCCAGCGGGCAGTTTATTGGGGTATTGGAATTAACCGAAAAGTATGCTTACGACAAACAACGGGAAGCTATTAATGTTTATCGCACTGACGACCCTAAACATCCCGGCGTGCAGGTAGTATACAATCAGGGTTCTATTAACTTAGCTGGTGATATCTGGTTATTACAACGGGACTCTCATCCCCATTTTCCTAGCTACCAAATTGATCCTGCTGCTGCACGGGAAATGTTTAGAAACAAGGGCTGGAAAACAATTGTCGGTTTCCAAACTCGTAATCCTATCCACAGGGCCCATGAGTATATTCAAAAGTGCGCTTTAGAGACTGTTGATGGTCTATTCTTGCACCCACTGGTAGGCGCAACTAAGGAGGATGATATTGCTGCTGATGTGCGGATGCGTTGTTATGAGATTCTATTAGAACACTATTATCCCCTAGATAGAGTAATTTTAGCAATTAATCCCGCAGCAATGCGTTATGCAGGTCCAAGGGAAGCGATTTTTCATGCCTTAGTTCGCAAAAATTACGGGTGTACACATTTTATTGTCGGACGGGATCATGCTGGTGTAGGTGATTATTACGGCACTTATGACGCTCAGTACATATTCGATGAATTTGCGCCAGAAGAGTTGGGAATTGTGCCTATGAAGTTTGAACACGCTTTTTACTGCACACGCACCAAACAAATGGCTACAACTAAAACCAGCCCCAGCAGACCAGAAGAACGGGTCCATCTGTCTGGAACAAAGGTGCGGGAAATGTTACGTCGGGGTGAATTACCACCACCAGAATTTTCTCGTCCAGAAGTAGCTGCTGAATTAACACGGGCTATGCAAAATTCGCCTGTATTAGTTTAGATTAAGACTAGAAACTTTACTCTATGGACTTCAGCCTTTAAGCTATTACTGACGGGCTGGGGTCTGATGGTTAATTATGAAACGGCGTAAGTTTTTACAAGAAATCAGCTGCGCCCTAGCAGCGTTAGGACTAGCACAAGAAGAGTGGTTAAGTTTAGGCAATCCTTATTACCAGGCTTTAGCACAATCTAAATCTCCCAAGTTAGCATTATTGATAGGTATTAATGAATATTCACAAAGTCCTGCCCTAGCTGGTTGTGTCACTGATGTGGAATTGCAAAGGGAATTGTTAATTAATCGCTTTGGTTTTGCACCAGCAGATATTCTGACTTTAACGGACAAACAAGCAACTAAGGACCTAATTACAGCGGCTTTTGTAGATCATTTGAGTCAGCAAGTCAAACCTGAAGATGTGGTGATTTTCCATTTCTCAGGTTATGGTACTCGCGTGAAGACAAATGATCAAATCCCTGACTTTTTTAAGAAATCGGGAATCTATAGAACAGGTATATTACAAAATGCTATACTTCCTGTTGATGAAAATAATTTAGGAGATGAAAAATCTGTCAACTATTTATTAGAAGAAACTCTCTTACTATTATTGCAATCTCTACCCACAAATCAAGTTATAGCAGTATTGGATACAAGTTACTATCATCCTAGTGAATTAAAATCCACAGGGTTGCAAATTCGTACTCGTCCAGAATTATCATCTCTGATTTCAGCAACAGAAGAATTAGAGTTTTTATCACAACTCAAAAACCAGAAATCACCTATTAATAATGCCCTGATTTTTAAAGCTACTTCAGAACCAGATCAACAAGCGGGAGAATTACTTTTCCCTGGTTGGAGTGCGGGATTATTTACTTATGCCTTAACTCAATACTTGTGGGAAACTACTCCCCAAAAAACAATACAAGTTCTCCTTTCTCATGTGGGTAGTTCTATATATAAACTGGCAGGAAAACAACAACCAAGCCTATTAAGTGCGCGGAAAAATCCCGAAAATGCTCTCATTACTGATTATTTCCCTATTAATAACTCTAGGGGTGTGGGCATAATCAAAGCTACAGAAGATGATGGTAAAACAATCAAATTATGGTTAGGAGGATTACCTCCCCTGGTTCTAGCAAATTATGGCGTAAATTCTCGTTTAATGGTGGAGACAGGAGTTGAGTTAATTATTAAATCCCGAACCGGTTTAATAGCCAAAGCCCAAGTAGATAAAGAAACTATTAAATTACCATTTGGACTTGGACAAATAGTACAAGAAGCTGTTCGCGCATTACCCAGAAATACTCATCTTAATATGGCCTTAGATCAGGGTTTAGAAAGAATTGAACGGGTAGATGCTACCAGTGCTTTTTCGGGAATTAGCAATGTAGTTAATATTGTCACCAGCACAGAAACCGCTGATTATGTCTTTGGTAAAGTTTCCCAAATACCCAGCCGTTATGGTGTTTTTTCTTTAGGAGGTGAACTAATTACCAATACTGTAGGGGAAATTGGTGAAGCTGTAAAAGTAGCAGTGCAACGATTAACACCAAAATTTTCTACCCTGTTAGCATCAAAATTATGGCAACTTACGGAAAATGAGGGTACTTCCCGTTTACCAGTTAGGGCAACTTTAGAGGTTGTTAATAACATTCTACCTCGTATTCTCATGGTTAGGGAAACCGTAGAAACTGCTAATAGTGATAAAACCTATCCCAGACCTAGTTATTCCCCCACCGCTATTCCCACAATTTCTGTAGGTAGTCTGGTGCAGTATAGAATTGAAAATTTGAGCGATCGCCCTGTATACTTGATTTTAGTAGCTTTAAATAATAACCAAAGTGCCTTTGCCTTTTATCCTTGGCAAGTTTTTCCACCAAACAACATTTCTCCTCACAAACCCCAATTAACAGAAATCCTCATTCCTCCCGGAAAAACCGTCAAAATTCCAGATAATCAACCTGTACCTGGTTGGTTGGTTCCCACACTTTCTACCTTTTGTCAACACCAAATTATTATCAGCACAACCCCCTTTAAAGAAACTCTCACAGCCTTAGCCACTGCTAAATATCCTACCACAGATCAACAAGCCATTAGTCCTTTAGTTAATCCTTTAAAAGTTGCCCAAGCTCTATTGCAAGACTTACATAACAGCAGTAAAGTTAAAGATGATATTAACCCTACTACCACTGATGCCTATATTTTAGATGTCAATAATTGGGCAAGTTTAAACTTTAGTTTTCAAGTTGTTTAAGTGGCATTTGCTGGTACTTTGGGTGATCAGTGCCATAAAAATTTTTTCGTGATAATTTATAATTAATACTAAATATAAGTAGGTGAACGTAAAAAAACCGAAATATGTAACT
>NZ_KE384657.1:15587-29380 GCF_000426905.1 Dolichospermum circinale AWQC131C | reverse complement strand
TTCCCTGTTCCCTGTTCCCTGTTCCCTGTTCCCTGTTCCCTTGTCATAACGACAATTTTTCACACCAACCTACTTAGTAACTTATCAAAATCAAACCTATGGCTTTAACCGCACAAGAAATAGAAGCATTAATGCCAGATTGCACGGAACTACTCAGCGACGAACCAGAAATGGAAAGCTCCTTACATTATACACAACTATTAATATTAGTAACTTGCTTAGAATGGTTATGGCGCGATCAAGAAGATTTCTTCATTGGTGCAAATCTCAGCATTTACTATAGCCGACAACAGTTAAAAAATCGGGACTTTAGAGGACCAGACTTTTTCCTAGTCAAAAACACGGAAAAGCGCCCCCGTGCTTCCTGGGTAATATGGGAAGAGGACGGTAAATATCCGAATTTGATTATTGAATTACTTTCTGATTCTACAGCCAAAGTAGACAGAGGATTGAAAAAAGAATTGTATCAAACTCGATTTAGGACTCCTGAGTATTTTTGGTTTTCCCCGAATACCTTAGAATTGGTAGGTTGGAGATTAGTAGGAAATAAATACGAAAGTATTAGTCCTTCAGAAAATGGTTGGTATTGGAGTCAGGAATTAGGATTATACTTAGGAGTGCTGGAAAATAGGTTAAGGTATTTTACCGTTGAGGGTAGATTAATACTTACGCCAGAAGAAGCAAATTTAGAAGAAATTAGAAAAGCTGAAATTGAACGTCAAAAAGCTGAAGCTGAACGTCAAAAAGCTGAATCTGAAAAGCGAAGGGCTGAAATTGAACGTCAAAAAGCTGAATCTGAAAAGCGAAGGGCTGAATCTGAACGTCAAAAAGCTGAAATTGAACAACAGAAGGCTGAAATTGAACGTCAAAAAGCTAAAGCTGAACAACAAAAGGCTGAAATTGAACGTCAAAAAGCTGAAGCTGAACAACAAAAGGCTGAATCTGAAAAGCGAAGGGCTGATGAGGCAGAGCTAAAGGTAGCAATTTTAACTCAACGTTTGAAGGAATTAGGTATTGAAACTGATGATTTATAACTGAGATTATTCCCACGAAACAATCCCAGGAGAATTAAACAATATGGATTTGGTGTAATTACTACACCGTAATTTACCTGTAATCCATTTATTGCTTTGAACATTCTAAGAGGATGCTTGCAAAGTAGAAAAGGATAAAGGTTTTGAAACCCACCTTCTTATATTTTCCCTCTCCTCTAAGGAAAGGTCTTTGAGGTTTATTTGTGTCTTATAAGACTTGCAAACCAAACATCCTCTTAGGTATAATTTCCCTTATAAATACTTCTCTAACAATAATCGCAATTTTTCCTTAGTTGCTGTAGGTGCTTTGTCCAGATTCGTTAAAATAGCATACTTTAAAGCTGAATGAGCATCACTAACAGGATAAATCTCGCTTAATCTCTTTACAGTTTCTTGAATTACCCTTTGAGCATTTATCGCGTTTTTATGTAAATTACTAATCACCATTTCCACCGTTACACTATCATGATCAGTATGCCAACAATCATAATCTGTCACCATTGCTAATGTTGCATAAGCAATTTCCGCTTCCCTAGCTAACTTTGCTTCTGGTAAATTTGTCATACCAATCACTGTAGCATTCCAACTTCGATAAAAATGAGATTCCGCTTGCGTGGAAAAAGCCGGTCCCTCCATACATACGTAAGTACCGCCATGATGCAAGGTAACATCTGGTAAATTTAAAGCTGCGATCGCATCCGCTAAAATACCAGATAACTTTTTACAAATCGGCTCACCAAAAGCGATATGAGCGACAATACCTTCACCAAAGAATGTAGAAATTCGATTTCTGGTTCTATCAATAAACTGATCAGGAATTACCATATCTAGGGGTTTAGCTTCAGCCTTTAAAGAACCCACAGCACTGGCAGATATTAAATATTCTACCCCTAATTGCTTCATAGCGTAAATATTAGCCCGAAATGGCAACTCAGAAGGTAATAGAGTATGATCACGACCATGACGCGCTAGAAAAGCTACTCTTGTCTCCTCTAAAGTTCCGAGAATAATCGCGTCAGAGGGAGAACCAAAAGGTGTAGAAATTTCTACCTCCTCCACATCTTTAAGCGCGTCCATTTTGTACAAACCGCTACCACCAATAATTCCAATTCTCGCTACTGTCATATTATCAAACCTGTGATTAATTGGTCTAAAAAGTAATTTTACAGGAAATATTACAACTATTTCCCATCATGGTTAAAAACAATTTATGGGAGTTAAGATATGATGCTTTTTTTCAAAATCCAAAATTCAGTCACTCCCCAAATTTCTCACCATATATACCATTGTTTCCTCCACAAAAGTAAAGATTTATCTGTGGTTAAATTCCTATTATTTTACCTCGACAAGAACGGGAATATTATAAACACAATCACCTCAACAAATTTCCTCCTGAATTATCAATTTAATAAAACGATCTTACCTAAAACCGAACCATTTTCAATTAAAGTATGTGCTTGTGCTGCTTGAGATAAAGGAAAAGTCTGACTAACTTTAATCCTTAACTTACCTTCATCTATCCAATTCGCACATTGTTGTAAAATATCTCCATGATGTTCTAATGCTTCCACAATTCCTGATAACATTGGTGTCAGCATTAATTCCAAACCAATTCTTAGATTTCTATTTCTAGCAACCTTCCAAACAGTATTAGCTTTAGGTTCGAGAATAGTGACAATATCACCATAAATGCGTACTGCGGGAAAAGACCTTTCAAAAATATCACCACCAACAGTATCAAACACTAAATCCACACCTACACCATCAGTCCAGTCTAATACAGAATTGACAAAATCAGTTTCTCGATAGAAAATCACTTTATCAGCGCCAATTTCAGTAACGAAATTAGCCTTTTCCAAAGAACTAACCGTAGTTGCTACCCTTGCACCTTTGAGTTTAGCCAATTGAATAGCTACATGACCAACACCACCAGCACCAGCATGAATTAATACACTTTCTCCCGGTTCAAGTCTTCCCCGTTCATATAAAGCTTCCCAAGCAGTGATTAAAACCAGGGGTGCGGCTGCTGCTTCTGCAAAAGAAACAGACTTGGGCTTAAAAGCGACAAATCTTTCATCAACAGTAGTGTATTCAGCGTAATTTCCCTGATGTGCGCCCAAACCACCAGAACAAAAATATACTTCATCACCAACCTGGAACTTTTGCACATCAGCGCCCACAGATTCTACTATACCAGCGCCATCACATCCTAAAATAGCTGGCATTTGTTCAGGATCAAATGTACCTCGTTGACGTAATTTAGTATCAATGGGGTTAACACCAGCCGCTAAGATGCGAACTAGAATTTCTGTGTTTGTTGGTACGGGTTGAGGTAATTCTCGTAACTGTAAAACATCCGGCTTACCCGCTGCTGTCATTAATATTGCTTTCATGCTTTTCCCCCCAATGTACTTGTTTAACTCAAAGTAAAAATTACAAACAAATGACAAAAATAAATAACCACTAATTCAAAAATCTCTTGATTCCCTATTTCCTGTTCCCTGTTGCCTAATTTTTGAGAGACCATCTTTATTAATTAAAGAAATAGGCTACACTCATGTTAGGGGCGAACTCATGGAGTGCGTCACAAGACTTCTTGGAAGATATCCCTATCGCAGGAAGTGGGTTGAAGCCCACTTTTTTTATTGAATTCTCTCATGACTCATCCTTTAATACCACAAATTATTGATTTGGCGACACCAGTAGCAACAGAATTAGGATTGGAAATTGTTAATGTAGTTTTTCATACAAATCAAAGTCCGCCAATCCTACGGGTAGATATATTTAATCCTCTACAGGATATTGGCCTGGATGATTGTGAAAGGATGAGCCGTGCCTTAGAAGCGTCATTAGATGCGACAGAGATCATACCAGACGCTTATATATTGGAAGTATCTAGTCCTGGTATTTCCAGACAATTAGTAACAGACAGGGAATTTATTTCCTTCAAAGGATTTCCTGTAGTAATTTCCACTTCCCCACCCTACGAACAAAAGCCAGAGTGGATAGGTTCATTAATGCGTCGAGATGAGACTACTGTTTACCTTAACCAAAAAGGTCGTGTTGTGGAAATTCCCCGTGACCTCATCACCAGAGTACAAATAGATGAGCGTCGCTAATCAATATTAGATTTTAGACGTTGGATTCGGGAACGGGAAAAAGGTAATTGGTGCGGAGTAATTGGTCATGGAAAAACAATTACCCATCACCCATTATCTGATTGTGCTGACTTTACATAAAATTTTAGGAGACTGCGTATGTCAATGGTGACTTTATCGGGATTAAAAGAGCTAATCGAAAGTATTAGCCAAGAACGCAACTTACCGCGTTTAGCTGTACAAGCAGCCATTAGAGAAGCATTACTCAAGGGTTACGAACGTTATCGTCGCGCCCAAAATTTAGAACGTAAACAATTTGATGAGGAGTATTTTAAGAATTTTGAAGTAGAATTAGATATAGAGGGCGAAGGATTTCGTGTTCTTTCCACCAAAAACATTGTTGAAACAGTTAGTAACAACGACCATCAGATTTCCCTAGACGAAGTACAGCAAGTAGCCCCAGAAGCCCAACTGGGAGATTCTGTAGTCTTGGATGTCACCCCAGATCAAGGAGAATTTGGGCGCATGGCTGCCATGCAAACTAAACAAGTATTAGCGCAAAAATTGCGAGATCAACAACGCCAAATGGTGCAAGAAGAGTTTCAAGACTTAGAAGGCACAGTTTTACAGGCTAGAGTCCTACGATTTGAACGCCAATCTGTAGTTTTAGCAGTTAGTAGCGGCTTTGGACAATCAGAAGTAGAAGCAGAATTACCAAAGCGAGAACAGCTACCCAACGATAACTATCGAGCTAATGCTACCTTTAAGGTATATCTAAAAAAAGTTTCCCAAGGACAGCAAAGGGGTCCACAATTGATGGTATCCCGTGCTGATGCAGGTTTAGTTGTTTATTTATTCGCCAACGAAGTCCCAGAAATTGAAGATGAAGTAGTCAGAATTGTCGCTGTAGCGCGAGAAGCCAATCCCCCTTCTCGTTATGTTGGACCCCGAACAAAAATTGCCGTTGATACCTTAGATCGGGATGTAGATCCTGTTGGTGCTTGTATTGGTGCGAGGGGATCAAGAATCCAAGTCGTAGTTAACGAATTACGGGGAGAAAAAATTGATGTCATTCGCTGGTCACCAGACCCAGCCACCTATATTGCCAATGCGTTGAGTCCAGCAAAGGTAGATGAAGTCAGACTCATGGACCCAGAAAGTCGTCAAACCCACGTTTTAGTAGCCGAAGATCAACTGAGTTTAGCCATTGGCAAAGAAGGGCAAAATGTGCGGTTAGCAGCCCGTCTCACTGGTTGGAAAATTGATATTAAAGATCAAGCCAAGTATGATTATGAAGCCGAAAATACTAAATTTGCAGCAGTAAGAGCGCAATATCAATCACAAAATTATGAAGATGAGAGGATAGATAGAGAAGATGAAATCGCAGAAGAATTAGAATTAGAAGCAGATTAACACACCAGAAACGACAATATCCCCAGAAAGATGATTTTTGCCACTAACCACCAACCACTAACTACTGACCACTGACCACTGATGAAACCCAACTATCGGCGTTGTATTAGTTGTCGCCAAGTCAACTTGAAGCAAGAGTTTTGGCGGATTGTCCGCGTCTTTCCATCGGGAAAGGTACAATTAGATCAGGGCATGGGGCGTTCTGCCTACATTTGTCCTCAGGAGACTTGCCTCCAAGTAGCTCAGAAAAAAAATAGATTAGGGAAATCGCTGGGAGGGGCAGTGCCAGATGCAGTGTATCAAACATTGTGGCAACGTCTAAATCACAGCAGTCCCCAAAATCCTATTTAATGGTGACAAAAGCTCAACTATTAGTGATCTAATCCTCACTTTTAGTATCGCTCAAGTTGGTGCCAAAATGGTAAATGGGTGTAAATGGCTTTTTCGATCTCTCTTGACCGAGAGGCCACAGAACATTACTCCCAACAAGTTTTTCTCAATTGTGTTGTAGAAAACGCATAAAGAAAGCAAAACAAAAAAATTAAACATGGCAACCTGGTAGCGCCAAAGCGCAGTTGGGCATTAACCATCACTCAAGCGATGATCAATCGCAGGAGAAAAATTCAAAGGTGGGAAAGCCAGCATGAAACCGAAACATCTCTCTTTCCTAACTGGAGGCACCGGCAATATCACCAAGGGCAACCGAAAAAACAGTGATCAAAGGGTGGAGATGTCACAAACCAGGCAACCATCCGTTAAAACTGTAAATTAAAGGGGAAAGAGTGGATGAACAACGGCAAAGTTAGAATCTATGACTTATCAAAGGAATTGAATTTGGATAACAAAGAGCTATTAGCAATTTGCGACCAGCTCGACATTGCGGTCAAAAGCCATAGCAGTACGATTTCTGAATCAGAAGCTGAACAGATTCGTACCGCAGCCCAAAAGCTCATTGCCGCGAATTTAGCCGCCAAAAAAGCTGCTAAAAAGGAACAAGGTACAAATGGCCATAGACCAAATTCATTCCCCAGCCACAAGAGTGCCAATAACAAACAGCAAATTCTGGAAATTCGTAAACCAAAAATATTGAGAAACACCACCACCAACACACCCGATGCTTCAGTAGCGACTACTGCTGCTGATGCTAATCATCCTTTACCTCCACGGACTTTCGCTACACCAGTGTCACCCATGAAGCCGACGGCACCAACTCGACCAGTACCCAGAAATCAATCTGAAACTCCGCACAAGCCTAATATCACCCCACCGGAACAGGGATCTAATCCTCAACCAGCAGGGGAAAAGGTGACGGCAGCAAAACCAGAAAAAATATCCGTTCCCAGACCGAAACCAGAAAAACCCCAAAAACCACCATTGGTTTCTCCTCCCGCTAGGGTAGATGGCGCAAAACCACCGGAAACGCAATCTGTAGGAGTATCGGAAAAACCCGTCCTCAAACGCGATCGCCAACAACGCGCTGAAGAAAATCCCCATCCGATTCGAGGTAAAGCCAATAAACCTTCATCGGATCAAAATCCATCCCCAGCACCATCAAAACCCAGTCGTGCTACTTCAGCCCCGACAAAACCAGAACAGCGCAGTGGTAGACCATCTGTGGGTGGTGACATCCAACGTCCTCGACCAGCACGCCCCAGTGAAGCAGTGGCAGCCATGCCCATTGCCACTCCACCCCGGCATAATGTAGGAGGAGGGAAGAAGGAAGTATTGGATAGTACACCAATATTACCAGATATCCTGGATTTAAAACGTCCCACACCCCCACGTCTCAACAAAGGCGGGAAAAAATGGCAAGAAGAAGAAATCATTGACGAAATCAAAGAAAAGGCTAAGATTGGACCCAAGGGCAAACGGACCAAACCAATCTTAGAAGATGATTTAATAGATGAAGAAGATTTACTTGATCAAGGTCTGGGTGAAATTTCCGCAGCAGTCCAAGTTAGTCTTTCCATTGCCCGTCCTCCCAAACCCAAAGGAACTCGTACCAGTAGTCCGACGGTAGCGGTTGTAGCTGCTCCCACCACTAGAGGTAAAAAATCTAGTTCTTCGCGCGAGCAACATCGTCGTCAAGAAGCCGTAGAGGAAAAACCAGATCGTCCAGCCACACTGGCTGTCACAGGTCCATTAACAGTTCAAGAATTGGCAGATGCCTTAGTAATTGCCGATACAGAGATTGTCAAAATCCTGTTTATGAAAGGCATGGCCGTCAGTATCACCCAAAACCTAGATATTCCGACTATTACCCTGGTAGCCAAAGAACTAGAAGTAGAAGTCGAAATCGTGGAACGTGAGGCCGAGGCTCGCAAGATCACAGAAATGATTGACGTGGAAGACTTGGATCATCTGCTCCGTCGTCCTCCAGTGGTCACCATTATGGGTCACGTAGACCACGGTAAAACCACCCTCCTCGACTCGATTCGCAAAACTAAAGTTGCGGCTGGAGAAGCGGGCGGTATTACTCAACATATCGGCGCGTACCATGTTGATATAGTCCATGAAGGCAAACCACAGCAGATTGTCTTCCTAGATACTCCTGGACACGAAGCCTTCACAGCTATGCGTGCCAGAGGTGCTAGGGTGACAGATATAGCCGTTTTGGTCGTCGCTGCTGATGACGGTGTTCGTCCCCAAACCATCGAAGCTATTAGCCACGCTAAAGCCGCAGATGTTCCCATTGTTGTCGCTATTAACAAGATTGATAAAGAAGGCGCACAACCAGAGCGAGTTAAACAAGAACTCACTAATTACGGTCTCACCGCTGAAGACTGGGGTGGTGAAACTATTATGGTTCCCGTCAGTGCTATCAGGGGCGAAAACCTCGATACTCTCCTAGAAATGATTATGCTGGTGTCGGAAGTAGCCGAACTATCCGCTAATCCAGATCGGGCTGCTAAGGGAACAGTCATTGAGGCTCACTTGGATAAAGCTAAGGGTGCTGTTGCTACCTTGCTGATTCAAAATGGTACACTCCACGTTGGAGATATGCTTGTAGCCGGTTCGGCCTTTGGTAAAGTCCGCGCCATGGTTAATGATCGAGGTAAGCGTGTAGACGTTGCTACTCCATCCTTTGCTGTCGAAGTATTGGGTTTAAGTGATGTCCCCGCCGCCGGTGATGATTTCGAGGTCTATGAAAACGAGAAAGAAGCTCGTTCTATAGCAAGCGATCGCGCAGACAAACAAAGACAATCCCGCTTGTTGCAAGGTCGTGTCACTCTCACAACCCTGTCAGCACAAGCACAAGAAGGCGAGTTGAAAGAACTCAACTTGATCCTCAAGGGCGACGTGCAAGGTTCTGTGGAAGCCATTATCGGCTCTCTGCGCCAAATTCCTCAAAACGAAGTCCAAATTCGGATGCTCCTGGCTACCGCTGGAGAAATCACCGAAACAGACATAGACTTAGCTGCGGCTAGTAACGCTGTTATCATTGGCTTTAATACCACCTACGCCAGTGGTGCTAGACAAGCTGCGGATGAAGCAGGTGTAGATGTTAGAGAATATAACATCATCTACAAACTCTTGGAAGATATTCAAGGTGCTTTAGAAGGTCTCCTCGAACCAGAATTGGTAGAAGAACCCTTGGGACAAACAGAAGTCCGTGCTGTCTTCCCCGTCGGCCGAGGCGCGGTTGCCGGTTGTTATGTTCAATCTGGTAAACTGGTTCGCAACTGTAAAGTGCGCGTCCGTCGCCATAATAAGGTAGTTTATGAAGGTGTTCTCGATTCCTTGAAACGGATGAAAGAAGATGCCCGCGAAGTCAACGCAGGTTATGAATGTGGTATCGGCATTGATAAGTTCCATGACTGGGTGGAAAATGACATCATTGAAGCCTATCAAATGGTAACTAAACGTCGTACCCTAACCATGACGAAATAGTTCCGTGATGAGAACGTTGAGTGCTGAGTTGATGAGTGTTGAATTAAGACTACTTAGAGTTCAACACTCAAATAAGATAAACTCAGCACTCCGTAATTCACAACGAATCAGGCTGATCAAAATTCTCTGTTTCCTTAAAAACAAGTTTTTTTGCAAGTTTCTGACAGCAAATTCCACTTTTAGTAATTAACGAGACAGAATTTATAGAGGGAAAACTATTATTTTAGGAAAAGTTTAAGCAAAATTTGCTAATTTTAGGTCTGGGTGACTAGATTTACGTCTTTCCCCTTGAGTTTGAAATAAATAGACATCTAAAATCTAAAATCCCAAATCTCAAATCCTCTGGGAAGTGAAAAATCAGGAATGAGAAATTATGACTCAATTTCCAACTTCTAGCGATTACGCGCATCAACAGGACACCAAAGGCTATAGCAGTAGTGAGCCTAGAGATATCCAATTATCTACTAACAAACTACTCTGGCAGGAACTAAAATATGTTATATCTGCTAGTTCCGGTTTTAAACGGTGGCAACTAGAATGTAATGCTCAATTACAGAGTTTACTCCTAGATCAACAAGTGCAAATGTATTTACGAGAGACTTTAGACACTTTAGCTTATTAATCATTTGGCCAATACTTATCACCTGCTTTTTGCAGAAGACTTGAGGATAAGATTTCTTATCCTCAATTTTTATGTATATCCGGGAACAAGAAAGAGTAGATAAGAGTCAAAAACCGCAGAAACTGAACTATTCAAATCAAATATTTTTACCCCCAAAAATTGGGATTTTCTGGCTGAAAAACCACCCAAAAATTCAACAACGGGGGTTTTGTCCAATATACAGTTACCGAAAGGTTCAGTTACGTGATTTTTTTAATCATAATTTTAGCTAAAAAATTGCCAATCATCGGGTATAGTTTGTCTTATGTTGTTACAGAATTCAATCTGTCACCTGAGACTCTTGTGAAAGTACCATCATTAAACACACAATTCAGTAAGAAAATGAAAAATCAGGGTTTCCATATTTCTAGTTTATCCTTGCAAGCCAGCCTTACAGCTTTGTTATTAATTGCTGGTAATTCTACTCTGGTATCTAATCAAGTTAAAGCTAGTCCTAACCCCATTTTAACAGCCCAAGCCCCGGCCACAGCCACCGTCATTTACGTTAACTCAGCTACAGGACAAGATATCACTGGCGCTGGAACTGTAGCAGCACCCTATAAAACAATTGCCTTTGCCCTGTCCCAAGCTCAATCAGGGACAGTAGTTCAAGTTGCTCCCGGTACTTATAGTAAAGATACGGGTGAAAAATTTCCCCTGATCCTTAACTCAGGTGTGACACTTAAAGGTGATGAAGCCAATAAAGGTCAAGGTACTTTAATTAGTGGTGGTGGTTTTTACACCAGTCGCACCTGGGCAAAACAGGATATTACACTGTTAGCTGACAATAATACTATCATTACAGGTTTAACTTTTACCAACCCTAATTCACGTGGGACTGCTGTCTGGGTAGAATCTAGTAACCCTGTGATCAAAAACAGTACCTTTACTAACAGCAATAGAGATGGGATTTATCTGACCGGTACTGCTAATCCCCAAATTGAAAGTAACATCTTTTTGAAAAACGGGGGTCAGGGAATTTCTGTAACTAAATCCGCACAAGGTTCGATTCGTGGTAACTTATTTCAGAATACTGGTTTCGGTGTAGCAATTGGTGGTAGTTCCACACCTTTATTAGAGGCTAATAACATCACTCAAAATAAGAGTGGTTTGTATATTTCGGAAACAGCAAAACCCATACTCCGTAACAACGCAATTCGCAATAATACACAGGATGGTATAGTCGCTACCATTAATGCTGCCCCTGACCTTGGTACTAGTAGCAGTCCCGGTGGTAATCTCATCCGTGATAACGGTCGTCATGATCTCAACAATTCTACCAAGGGCAAGATTACGGCCATTGGTAACGATATTAACCAGAAGAAAATTTCCGGTCCTGTTGATTTTATTGCTGCTACGGTAACTACACCTTCCGATGGTAATACTGCTTTTAAAGATGTGCAAACAGGTTATTGGGCAAAAGCTTATATCGAAGCCTTAGCTTCTCAAGGTATTATCGCTGGTTTTCCAGATGGCAGTTTTAAACCTAATGAACCCGTAACTCGTGCTCAATTCGCTGCCATTATCAACAAAGCCTTTAAACCCTCAGCAACTCGCAAAGCCATTACCTTTAAAGATGTAAAAAGTAATTATTGGGGTTATGGTGCTATTCAAGCCGCTTCTAGTAGTCCATTCCTGACCGGCTATCCTGACATAACCTTTAAACCAGAACAACAAATTCCCAGAGTCCAGGCAATAGTGGCTTTAGCGAATGGTTTGGGTTTAACTGCCAGTGATCAGAATGCAATCAAATTCTACACTGATGCTGGTCAAATTCCCAGTTATGCAGCAGGTGCTGTGGCCGCAGCAACTTCACGGCAATTAGTCATTAACTATCCAAACGTGAAAGAGCTTGCTCCTAAGCGTCAAGCAACTAGAGCCGAAATTGCGGCCTTTGTCTATCAGGCTTTGGTTAGTGCGGGTCGTGTTCAACCCATTGCTTCTCAATATCTTGTCACTACTAAGTAATTAGTACCAGGGCAGACGGGAAATATGATCTTGTCTTCTGTCTCTTTTCTGTCATTTATCCCCTCTATTTTCCCATTTCCACAGAAACACCATTAGCCCAATTACTCCTAGCTGGATTGCGAAATTAGGCAATGCTCGCTCAATATCGCGCCCTGCTAGGAGTTGGAAAAAGAAGACGAAGGCACCAATAAAACCTGAAGCACCCACGCTGACATAGATAAATTGTCTTAACCCCCGATAGGGTGCGGCTACCTCCGCTTTTAAACGTTCATATTGTTGGGGTTTGAGATTATTTGGAGAATTTGGTTCCATCATCAATAAATTATGTTATAATGTTTGACTGTGTACGCCGATGTGGCTCAGGGGTAGAGCAACTGATTCGTAATCAGTAGGTCGTGGGTTCAAATCCCATCATCGGCTTTAAGTAATATATCTCTAAACGGCTTTGTTTTTTGATTCTATAGGTAGGGGTAAAGTTGCCTTCTAGAACCGCTAGGGAATGAATTCTCTGTCTCACAGATCAATTCCGTTGAAGCGGACTAGTACAACACGGCGTAAGTGAATAAACCATTTTCAAGCATTGTAATCAATCAAATTTTCTCTTGCTTTACCCCTACACATTTAGGTTTTTCCTAATCTTGCAAAAATCCATGTCCTAGCGATACTTAGTATAAAGTATATACTAGTTGGAGAAATTAAAACTCATTTACTAAAGCAGATGCAACTTTAGTTTAAACTAAAACAAATAATTATTATACTGCCTACTTTATTAACAGCATGAATCACACGACACACAACAGTATTGTTAATTTTATCTGGAATATTGCCGACGATGTATTAAGAGATGTCTATGTACGCGGAAAATACAGAGATGTTATTTTGCCTATGACGGTACTGCGGCGTTTAGATTGTTTACTAGAACCTAGTAAAGATAAGGTTCTTGAATATTATCAGAAATTGGAAGCGGGTAATTTTGGACAAAATGCGATCGCTCAACAACTTCCGAGAATATCAGGTTATGTTTTTTATAATACTTCTGAATTTACCTTTAAAACCTTACTCGTATTATTGGCTTACCTTTGAATATGTTTTATAACACGGGTATTGCTACTTGTATTTGGGTACTTTCTAACCGCAAACCCGAAAAACGTCAAGGTAAAGTGCAATTAATTGACGCTACGGAATGGTATGGAAAGTTAAGAAAGAATTTGGGTAAGAAAAATTGTGAATTAACTCAAACCAATATTCAGAAAATTACAGAAACGTTTTTAGCATTTGCGGAAACTGAAGAATCTAAGATTTTTGATAATGCGGATTTGGGTTATCATAAAATCACTGTTGACCGTCTTTTAAGGTTGAAATTTCAAATTACAATAGATTATGATAAAACGGTGAGGGGTTATGAAATTTCTTTTACCAAGTATTTTTATAAGTTTAAACCGTTGCGGAGTTTGGAGGAAATAGCGGCGGATATTTTGGCTTTGGAAGGGGAAACGGAAGGGGTTTTACGTCAGATTGTCAGTGAGTAGTAATTTAGAAAAGAGAGGAAATTATATGCACAATAATCATGATGAATTAAAATTACAACTGCGTCCCCGTCTCACAGAGGTTGTTTCTCTCAATATACCAACGGATACGTTAGCATCTTTAACAGAAGTAGCTGATAATAAAGATATGTCTGTAGAAGCTTTACTGAAATTGTATATTGGACAAGGTTTAAGACAAGAT